>NZ_JBRILT010000017.1:0-84780 GCF_052977065.1 Shewanella sp. 125m-1 | reverse complement strand
AACTCAGAAGTGAAACGCAATATCGCCGATGGTAGTGTGGGGTCTCCCCATGTGAGAGTAGGTCATTTCCAGGCGCCTAATTATTCTCGAAAGAGAAGCGATAAATCCCCAGCACTCAGTGTTGGGGATTTTTTCGTTTTAGCCTTGAAAGAAAACCCCTCGAGCATGGGGCAAGCAAATAGCGCATGCACAGCATGCTACATTTCCAGGTGATAGTAGGGCGAATATCGTTTTAGCGATGTGTTAATGAGCGCGAAGCTGGCCATTTCCAGGCGCCACTTTTATTTTCACTTTTGTAAAAGAGAAGACAAAACAGTATTCTCGAAAGAGAAGCGATAAGGCCCGTTGCTAACGCAACGGGCTGCGAACGCTGAAAATGTCGCACCGCCACTGAGCTTGACCTGACACTACACCCATGTGTTGCTTACATTCGGCACATCTCCCAGCTTTGTAAAAGGTTACTCGCGCTACAACGCACTTGAATGTGTTGTATTCAGATCAGGAGTTTTTCACTCTCATGTATTTGCTGCGCGAACTATAAGAGGTAATTTTTATGCATCCGTATAAGTGATGATTTCCACAACCATGTCCGTCGTAGACAATTTCCAGGGGCACTCAAGTTTAACTGTGAGTAAGCTATCTTATTAAGGTGGAGTATTTGTACAGGAAGTACTTATCCTTGAAGCCATGGCTGGCATTGGAGAGGATTTGGGTTTGGGCGTTTATAAAATAATGTAGGTGTATCTAATACCTATCAGTATAAACAATCAGTATAAAGGTGTGATCGCTCAGGCTAAAGCTCACCAGTAAGGAGTGTTTTAGCCTGCCTATACTTTTGCGTTGAAGCACTTCACAAGGGAGCAATTATTCCATTGTTAATTAATCTTAAATTGGTTTGCTAAATACCTTAAGTAGATCAATTTCTTATACTGGTCGATAGATACCGCTAAATAATCGCTGCGACTGTTATTTAGGTCATTATTTTTTAACAGCTTAAGGTTGAATCTAATCTTGTATACATAGCACTACTGCCACCTATAGATTGTGGTTTAAGCGAATAGTTTTGCATCATCAAAGTACATAGAGTTAAAAAATGGAGGGTAAATACTGCTTAAAATAATCTAGTGGGAATAGAACTTCTATAAAGGTTTTGGTTGCGGCTTGTTGGTTGGCGTAGCCCGTTACATTGGTAACGGGCAGAATTAGGCTTAAACGGGAGAGTTAAAAGAAGAAGAAGTAGGCGATAAGAAAAAATGACAGTAAAGCACCAATTATTACTGGGTAGATCTGATATCCATCTTCTGCTCTACGTGCACGCCTAAAGCATAGGTTAACCAGTAATAAGTTAAACATGGCTACGATGACTGAAGTTGTTGCACCATGCTGGAATGACATCTGTTTAATCTCTACAATCAAATAGATTAAGATAATCCAATCGAACAAGATTAAATATAGGAAAAGCTTTTGTAAGGCATCGGGTCCTTTGCGCTCGTATGAAGCAGGCATTGTGATCTCCTTATTCGTCACTGAATACCTAATTTATTTAAACCACTACTTACGTGGTGACCGACTTAAACTATAGATTTTATTGATAATATAAAGTATTTGTTCTTCTTCCTGTAGCGCCCATTTAGCGCCAATAAAATTAAGCTTATGACTAATATTTTCTACATGCATCACTTGAATTGGAAAGTCTTCGCCATCAATGGATATGTAGATAGTTTGTTTGGCCTTTAAGTTACTGCGACTAATCAGCCCTGCGCCTCCTAAGCCAATATTTTTTATGTTAGCGATACCAAGCTTCTTACTTAGCAAGTAACCTTTTTTTAATAGAGAAACCGTAACGCCGTCACTGGCGAAAAGTATATCTTGTTGGTCATTATCTCTTAGGCTCATTCTTACGTATTGTCGGCTTTCTTTTCCTGGTTTCTGTATCTTTACTTCTTTATCCGCAGGAATAAATTCACCGACTGTAACTATTGGCTCGTCCATAGCTGCGGGTATCTCGTCCGTGGTTGATTGGCTTCGGCAATGTTTTTGGCTTGCTGGACGTTATCATCCGGGGTTGCTGGCTGTATTGGCTGTCCCATCATCTGGCGTAGTTGATTTTCAGCATCAGAGGTCATGACTAACACTTCAATACGCCTATTTGCAGCAGCTGCAGTATCATCAATGATGTACGGGGCCTGGTCTGCCATGCCTGTTACCTGAATGATTTGATTACGCTTAAGGCCGCCATATTCAAGTACCCGCCTCGCTAAAAGAGCGCGATTACTGGATAGTTCCCAGTTGGTGAATGTCTTACCGGCATAAGGGCTTGAATCAGTATGGCCTGAAATGGTGATCTTATTTTCTACCTGACTAAGTAGTGGGCCAAGGGCCATTAGCAGATCTTCAAAGTAAGTTTTCATCTCCGCACTACCACGGGTGAACATAAACTGATTTATATTATCGTGTATTAAGATGCGCACCCCCTGCGGGACGACTTGCAGCTCAACATTGGCGCCCATGCTCACATCTGTGATTACCTTGTCGATTTCTTTTGCTAAGAATTCAAGCTGTGCTTGAGTTTCAAACTTACCAGGAACCAAGGAGTTTAGCTCTGGCCCTTTTCCAGCTTTAGCATTTTCAGTACCTTGTGGAATACGGTTATGCATAGCTGGGCCACTGCGTTCAACGCCACTAGAGCTTGCAGGTAATACGGCTTGTTGTATAGCTATACTCCCTTGAAAGTCGAGCATCGAAGGTGCACCACTTAAGTTGAAAGGGTTAATTGAGCCATTATCGTAAAGATCACCATTAAGGTATTGCACTATCATAGTACGTTCTTGCTGATCGGCTATCTGCATGATCCATAAAACCATGAATAGCGCCATCATGGCTAAGGTAAAGTCAGCAAATGCCACTTTCCAAGCGCCACCATGACCGGCTTTAGCCTTGGAGCGCTTTTTGCGTCTAATGACGATAGGCTCAGGTCTAATTGCCATTAGCTTTTTTGCTCCACCAACCAACGTTCAAGTTCGATAAAGGTTGGACGGTTTTCACTTTGGATCTGTTTACGTCCAGCATCGATAGCAAGCATTGGTGGTTTGCCTTTAGCGAAGGCGGTTAGCATCGCTGCTACGCATCGCATCTGGGCCGATTGACGTTCGACTAAATGCTCCATTGCCTTGGCAAGGGGGTCAAATATGCAATAACAAGCGAAGATCCCGATAAAGGTTCCAACCAGCGCGGCGGCAACTTTTACACCAATCATCGTGATTGGGCCATCGATATTCGACATGGTGATGATAATCCCCATTACCGCGGCAAGAATACCGAAGCCTGGCATGGCTTCTGCGACTTTACCGAGTGCATGGGAAGGACGCATTCTATCTTCATCTATGCGGTGGATCTCTTCTTCGAGCATATGTTCTAGATCATGAGGAGATAGCTTACCTATTGATTGTAATCTCAGGTTATCAATGAGGAAGTTAAGCACGTTAGGGTGTTCAAGTACCGCTGGATACATTAAGAACAGTGAGCTCTCTCTTGGTTTTTCGACATGGTCATCCAGTACTCGCAGCCCTTGAGACTGGATCTGTGACATTAACATGTTCATTAAACCAAATAGTTGCGGGTAAAGGTCAGGGTCTTCTTGTTCGACCTTTACTAGATCTTTGAGCTGCTGAGACATCTCTTTCAGAACCGGCTTAGGGTTAGCGATAATAAGCGCACCGATACCTGCACCAAAGATAATCAGGATTTCGGCTGGTTGCCAAAGGGAAATTAATGCTCCCCCTGCCCACACATATCCACCAAAAACTGACAAGAGAATTATTACTAGCCCAAACAGTTTACTCATACTACCTCACCTGCTTACCGTTCCCATTGTTTGTAGATGTTCTGAAGCTGTTTGACTGCTTGTTTGTGCAGCTGGCAAATACGCGTTTCAGTCAGTCCCAAGGTTGCGGCAATTTCTTTTAAATTGAGTTCATGTTGATAGTAAAGCGACAGGATCAGCTGTTCTCTTTTGTTTAATTTTGAAATAGCTTGGAATAAACACTCTTTTGCTGAAAATTGCTCCAATATGTCATTGTTATCGACAAAGTTTCCGCCTTCGCTTATGAGTTCATCTAGGCTGCGCATCGATTCTGACTGGGAGGCAAATAAGCGCTCTCGGTATTCTGTTTCACTCAATCCCATGGCTTCAGCGACCTCTTTGTCACTTGGCTCTCTTTCCAATAAGCGGGTGAGCTGACGCACGGTGTCGTTAAGTTCGTGAGCTTGCTGTCTTACAGGCCGCGGTCGCCAATCTTGGCGGCGTAGCTCATCTAAAATCGCGCCGCGGATCCGCTGGCCCGCAAAAGAAAGGAAGCCATTATCATATTCTCCAGGGTAACGCCTAGCTGCCTCTAGTAATGCCATCATGCCTATCTGCTCCATATCTTCAATGGCCAGAACAGAGCCACAATGGCTTCTTAGTTGCGATACGGAGCGCTTTACTAAAGGTAGATATTGCACCATCACCTTACTCTCGGATAGACGGTTGACAGCGATATCTTCAGACACTTCTTGATAGGCAGATTGTGCAGCATTCATAGCATAGGCCTTTATTGAATAACCATGCGAGTAAACAGTACGTCATCAAGTTCGATGGCGAAGTTATTTTCTTCCAGTACTGCAGATAACACGTTATGAGCTTCTTGTTGTAGGGGCTCAAATTGTTTTGCACTATTAAGTTCATTGAAATGTTTGTTTGAGAACATCTTCATTAATGAATTTTTGATAACTGGGTCGGCTTGCTCAATGATGCTTGCGACATTATTTGAGCGGCTTTTAAATGCCATTTCTAGTAATAAATAGTGAGGGTATTCATCTCCTGGAATAGAGATGACAAACTTATCTAATGGATAGAATTGTGCCGATTTAACTTCTGGTTCTTTTTCTACAAAGGGGCCGCCAATGAGTGTCGGTGATTGCCAACCAGCCCAAAAAATACCCGCCGTCCATGCAATGATAAAAAGAAAAAGACTGATCCGTTTGCTGCTGTTTTTAGTTAAAGGCATAAGTTGTTCCTTAGTTATGCGAGTAGATCAACCTGATCTTGTTGAGATGTATCAGCGGTTGAATGTTGGGCCTCATGAAAACTTTCAGCCGCTATCGCCGATTGAGATGAGCCCTGTGGTTGCTTCTGTTGCGACTCACCTTGGCTAATATCAACATCAATTTGTCCACCATGATCCATGGCTAATTCAGCCCGAAGTCGATCGAGTCCCATTAATAGGGCATCTCTTACTGAGGGGTTAGCTGCATGCATTTGAATATGTAGCCGATCACCATCTAGGCGCACATTAAGTTCAATCTTGCCGAGCTCTGGCGGGTCGAGCCTAATTTCAGCTTGTTTGATCTGTTGATCGATTTGGAACCTTAGTTGTTCTCTAAGTGGCGAAAGCATTTCGTGGCTCTGCTGCAGTAAGGGCGCAGACTGCGATACCGAAACGGGCCCCCACTGTGCAACAGTGTTGTGAGTACGAGAGCTGACAGTAGCTTGAGCAGAATCGATAGCGTCGATGCCTGCGCTTTCTATCAAGCTCGGAGCAAATGTGCTCGACACCTGCTGGGTGGCAGCTTGAAAGCCTGAATAGTGAGTAGCGCTATCAGGTTTGAGCATACCAGTCGCTAACGACAAATGAGTATTGGCAGGCTGAGTCCCGTTTATACCCGCAACAAGCTCTTTCATTGCTGTGGACTGAACTGAATGTAATGGAGCTGATTGAACCGCCGTTGTGACCTGTGATGTAGGGTTGGCGATAGCCTGGCTAACATTATGCGTGGCTAATGGATTAGCATTTAATGTTTGTTGGTTAAGCGGAAATGTCGCGCTGTAATGGCCTTTATGTTCTATCGACGGATTGCTAGCCGCTTGTGTGAATGAGTCGATTGATAGCTGCGTGTTGCTATAGGCCGTTTGCTGCTGTAGTTGGCCCAATGGCTGGCTCAGATCGCTTACTGTGCCAGCAGAAATTGCTGGCACAGTACCAGAAAGTGATTGCTGCAACGGCTGAATTAGCGAAAACAGTAAAGGCTCTGATCCGCTAGGTAGCTCGGCCTCCTCAGAGTAATGGCTAGCGCCGTGGGCCCTTATTGCACTTGGCTGTGTAGAGTTTGTCGATGCGCTGACAAATGTGCTTGGAAGTACAGGGCTAGTCATTGTTTACTCCACCACTGACGCAGGTCAGTTGGTAGGCGGCTAGGCCATCTTGTTGCTGTTTAAATTGACTCATCTCTTGTTTCAGTTCGTCTTGAGCTTGCGCGAGTTGTTTAAGTATTTTTTGATGGGTGTTAGCCAAGGATTGACGCGCAAGTAGTTGCGATCGACTACTTGGTTTGCCAGCCATTTTTAGTGCAGCAGTCATCTTGTTATTCACTATGACCAGTTTTTCCCAGTTTTGAGTGCTCGCATAGAATTGCAGCGCTTTTTCAAACTGTTGCCACTGCTCAATTGAGATTGTCCCAACCTGCTCTGACATCGGTAATTACCTTGGTAATGGGTTCTAGGGCGGTAACGCTGTTTTCAACACTTGCGATTACCAGCTGGCGACTGCAATAGTCATAAAGACGGTTTAGCCCTGTGGCCACTTCGCCGCCATTTTCGATATCGAGCATGGAATCGAGTCCATGCACAATATTGAGGCACTTGTTGATACTCTGACCTTTATCTTCAAAGCTCCTGCGCTGCATAAAGCCGCTAGCACGCTGGATCTCTTCTAATAGACCGTCGAGAAGCATTCGTACCATCTCGTGAGGGTTCGCAGCTGCGGCTCTAGCATTCAAAGAGGTTTGCTTATAAGCATTAAAGGGATCGTGCTCGTTCAACATTTTTTAGTATTTCCTTAATAAAACAGTGCGCTAGCTGAGTTGAGTTGGCTAATAGTGGCTTCCATTGCGGTAAATTGAGCCAGATAAATTTGATACCTTTGTTCCATCTGTCTGTCGTGAGTATCCATACTGGTTTCGACTCTCTCGATCTGTTTCTCAAGGTTGTCTTGCTTGAGATCCATCGAGCCTTGGAACTTGGTGAAGGGGTCGATGATGGTATCGAGCCTGTCTATATAGCTGCCAGAATCGGTAAACATGGCTTGTATCGCGTCAGGATCATCTTTTAGTGCTTTAGATAACTTATCTTTGTCAATGTCGAGTTTGCCGTCACGGCCCATTTCTACACCGATGTCAGATAGACGCATACCGTTTGGCGCAGCATCAAAAATGGCATCACGCATATTCTGTTGCAGCATTCGAATACTCGAATCACCCTTGAGTACGCCTAGCTGATCTTCGGTAATTGAAGAGTTGAAGTCATCATCTTCGTCTTTATCTTCATCTTCATCACTGTCGCTGTTATCGTCATTCTCATTATTAAGATCATCTAAGGCTTCACTGCCCATGGAGCGAGTTAACTTATTTATTTCGTCCATCAAGTCATTGAAAATATCAACAAAATCTTCAATTGCTTGTTCGCTGGAGTCAGTATCAGATTTGATCTTAATGCTACTGCTTTCACCTACTGCGTGGACTTTATTAAGTTCAATAGAGACACCATCAATAACGTTAGTTAAATTGTTACTGCTGCTCTGAATATCTATGCCGTTAAGGGTCGCCAGCGCATCTTGCGCCGCTTTTCGTTCGGTCATGCCCCAGTCTGCACCGTCCATCTTGACGTCAATGGCGTTTGCTTCACCCGTCTCTTTTGAGGTCAGCATCAATTCGACTTGGCCACCCGTTCTGACCAAAGATGCTTGCACTCCCGGGTTAGCTGAATGGTTATTGATGGCATCCCGTAGGTCGGTAACAGTCTTTGTGCCATCGGCATTGAGCACTGCCATGTCGATCTCTATGGTGTCAGCTGCGCTAGGACCAACTTGAATGCTTAGCATGCCCGTTGTCGGTAGGACTTCAGTTTCGCTGGCAAAGCTCTTGGTTAATTGGTGTGCCTGGGCTAGTTGCTTAACATGCAGATCATAGTTACCGGTAGGTGCGCCACTTTCGACCGTGATTGAGGCATTATCATCACTAATGGTTGAGGTTTTGCTCTCGAAAGCGTCACCATCAATTGTCTCTAGTTTGCTGGTCATGCTATTTAGACTACGCTCGAGGATCTTATAGGCATCGAGTTGCGACTCATATTTGGTCATATTGCTTTCAAATATCTGATCTTTACCCATGCGTTCTGCGACGATAAGCTGTTCGGCGAATGAGGCGCCACCCATACCTGAAATCATTTGATCCTCCAATCTTGCTGTAATGCAAATGGCAATCTTTGTGCCAATAGTTAAGTATATGTTTTACATGTTCTTTAAATCTTTAGCTGCATGTGGCGGATTAACTTTCCTTCCGTTACTAACGCTTAAAGGGAAGTACTGCTTCCGCTTGCGACTATTGCACTATGTTCACTACAACCATGTAATAAGTAAGGCGACCTCAAGCTAGGGGCACTGAAGTTTTGCGGGGAATTTGTTGCCAAAAAAAAGGGCCAGAAGGCCCTTGATAGAAAGTTGGGAGAATGGGGGGAAGATTAGCCCAATAGACCCATAACCAAACCAGTGTTTTGGTTTGAAGAAGACAGGATGTTAGTACCGGCTTGAACGAGTAGCTGGTTTTTGGTCATCGCTGCCGTTTCTACCGCAAAATCGGTATCCATGATACGACCAGCAGCCGCTTTAGTATTTTCGGTAACGTTAGTTAGGTTAGATGCTGTGTGACCTAGGCGGTTAATGCTAGCACCTAGGTTAGAACGCTCAGCAGCAACGGCATCGATCATAGCTGTAGCGTTGTCGATTTCAGTTACAGCAGATGCTTGGTCTGTAATTGTACCTGTGAAGGTAGCATTAGCCACAACAGTAGATGTTACCGTTAGTGTCTCGCCACCTGATGCGCCAATCTGGAAATCTACGCCGGCATCTAGAGTAGCGAACAGTGCGTTGCCGCTATATTCAGTATCTGAAATGATGCGCTGTGCTTCTTCGTTTAGTGCAGCATATTCAGTACCGATAGCAGTAATATCTTCTGCAGAGTTCACGCCGTTAGCCGCTTGTGTTGCTAGTTCTTTTTGACGGTTAGCAATAGTCATTAACTCGTCTAATGCGCCATCGGCAGTCTGTAGCATAGAAGTTGCGTCAGATACGTTACGGTTTGCCGCTTCCATACCGGTTACGTTAGCGTTTAAGCGAGATGCGATCTGTAGACCAGCAGCATCGTCAGACGCACTGTTGATGCGAAGACCTGTAGATAGACGCTCCATAGCGTTGCTAAGTAGGTCGTTATTTTTAGTGACAGCATTTTGAGCGATGTTAGACGCGTTGTTAGTCATTACAGATAACATAGGATATTCCTTTGAGTTTTACTGATTGTTTGGTTTCTATAATCTTAAAACGACGCGCTAAATGAAAACTGAAAGCAATTGGTGATTTAATTTATTGAGGCAAGTGTATCTCCATGAATTTAAAGATTTAAATATTTTTAATTATAATTGGTGAATGACAAAAAAGACTTTAGTTAATCGGTGTTTTGGTCGCTCTTAATAAGCATATCTAGGCTTGGCCAAAACTTGATAATAAAGAGAGCAATAATGAAGCATTCACTCATTAGACCCAGTTTCGTCACTAACTTCAGCTGTATTGGCGGCGAGTGTGAAGACAGTTGCTGTTATGGCTGGAATATCCATATTGATAAGCAGAGCTATAAAAAAACCTTGGCACATAGCGAGCTTAAGGTTTTGGCTAAAACGGCACTGAAAAAGGTCAAAAAGAGTGATCAGGTGTGGGCTCAAGCGGTATTGAATGAAGAGGGGGCATGTGGCTTTTTAGATGACAATAAACTCTGCCAAATTCATGCTAAGGCCGGGGAGGCATTGCTGAGTAATACTTGCAAGACCTATCCAAGAATGTCGCATATGAGGGGGGGGGGATCGCTATGACAGCCTATCATTATCTTGCCCTGAGGCAGCGAGAAATATTTTGCTTCGACCCGATGCATTTAGTTTGCAGCGAACAGCAATTAATCATCATCGTAGCTACAAGGCGACACCACTTTGGGCCCAAAAAGCTTATGATTATTCAATTCAATTACTGTTAAAGCCTGAACAACCGCTGGAACTCGGTCTTACCGCTATCGGTATTTTGATGAATACTGCAGATAAAGCGGCTAAAGGGGAAGTTGAAAGTAGTGCTCTCGATAGTATGTTTCAGCAGCTTGTTATTTTAAGTGATAACGGTCAGCTTAAGCAGCATTTCGAGGGCTTTAATCAAGATACAGATACACACCAAATGCATGCATTTACCTCCATTCAATTGTGGTTGAATACCAATAAAGTGAGGCGAGGTCGGAGTCGGTTTGAGCTAATAAACCAAGCTATTTGCTCAATGGCAGATGAGCATGAAAACATTAGTATGAGCAGTATTAATCAAGCTTGGAAAGAGATAGCTGAACCTGCAATAGGTGGCCAACAAGAGTTATTTAGTCGTTATCTGCTTTATTACTTTTACCATATGAGTTTCCCCCAGGTTGATAAGCTGACACCATCGCAAGCCTTTAGGGTGATGTTGTTAGATTTCTTTATGTTGCGTTGTTATTTAGCCGTGATTGCGTCTAAAAACAATGGCTTGTCTGAGCATGACATCATCATGTTTTTTCAGGTTTACCACACCAATAGGCAGCATAAAGCCAACTATAGTCAGTATGCTATTAATCTTTTAGATGAAGCTAAATTTGATGATTTAGCTTCAATACTGACCTTGTTATCGTAATCTTTTTTCGCTCATGGTTTTTTCGATGATAGTTTAGTTTGTGAGGCCATGTTTTTGGCTTCACCTCACTCAACTAAGATAATAATGCGGATACCTGAGGACGGGTAAAGTTTGCCTGTGCCATCAGTGAAGTCACTTGTAGGCTAAAAGGCGAGGACTGCATTAGCTCGGATACTTGAGTCAAAGTGGCTTCAAGTTCTAGTCCAGCATCTTTGTGAAGGTTTACTTTTTGTAGTTGCAACTTGAGGTGTTGCTGACTGGCATTGAGCTCTTGTAATTGGGACTCAACTTTATGGCGTGATTTTGCTATTTTGGCCAGAGATTGCTTGATTTCAGTTTGGCTGTTGAAGCGCCACTCTCTAGGATCTTGCCAATTAAGCTCCTCACTGACCTTGATGGTTCTAGCGTCACCGGCGGGTAAACGCTGCCCTTGCCCGGTCATCATTAATCCTGACTGAACCTGCTGCCATTGCTGCTTACTGCTCTTGAAGATAAGCTTACCGTCGTTATTCCTTACCGCCTGCATGTCTATCGGTTTTAAGGCGTTATTGAGTTGGTTAATCAGCTCCATAGGTTGAGCATTTGCGGGTAATAGAACTCTTATCGACTCATTGCCAATTTGCATATTAAGCTGCTCATCTCGGAGTTTTACAGCAGCTAAATCTACCGATTTCAAGCTAAAGCAGTATTGACTTGCTGGTCTTTGGGGCGAGATAAGATTGAGCTGATGATCGATTAGAGGCTTACCTTGATAGCTTACCTCTAATTGGGCTAACTTTTGTTGTAGCTGCTGAATACGACTAAATTGCTCAGTCCCTGTATTCGTCGACAAGGATTGCTGACCATGGCCTTGCAACTGCTTAAGTAGGCTTTGTACTTGCTGCAGCCCCTTTTCTGCGACTTGTGAAGCACTGATCTTATGTTGACCCTGTGTCACTTTCGCCCACTTACTATAGCTCTCTAATCTGTGGGTAGGAATGCTAGCAACGTTTGCTTTGGTTTGCTCTTTAACTGGTAGCTGCACGCTAGCAGTGGGCGCAACCGTCTGGCTGCGCTGCTGTACATTAAGTGCGTCTGAAATCCCGTTGAGCATTGACTTCTCTTAAGCTGGTTAAAATTATATATGGTTAAAAAGTGACAGTTGCGATACCTGTACAAAGGTTTGCTGCGTCACTTTTAGGGTTGTCAGCTTTAAGTTGAACTCCGCTGTGGCTTGAGCATAATCTAAGCCTTCAGTTTCACCTATCACTTCTTTATTAAATAGTACCCGTTCTTCGTGCGAAGCTTGCACTAAGCTCAAGGTATTCTGCTTGCCACCAATATCGGTGATCGCCGAGCTGATGCTGGTCAGAGTGTCATCTAAGCTAGTTTGCATGTCGGTGGCAGCTTGACTAAATACAGGATCGCCAGGGGAAAGCGTCGGGTCTTCGAGTGCTGCGATAAAGTCTTTAGTTTGATTCAGAATATCGGTGCTACCGTTAGAAAAAATAAAATCTGCAGCGGTGCTGTTCGCTGTCATCCAAGACGAACCAGAGGTTTGTACTTCTCGAGTATTGGTATCTCCCTGATAAACATAGTTACCACTGGCGTCTTTACCGATTGGAGGCGTATCAGTTTTGTTGCCTGAAAAAAGGTAGTTACCCGCTTCGTCTTTAGCGTTAAGGGTGTCGGCAAAGGCTTCCAGTAGCTCGTTCATCTCGGCGGCATAAGCCGCTCTATCTTCAGGAGACAAACTGCCATTATTGGCTGATACAGTGATTTCACGCATACGCCCTTGCAGCTCGACCATGCTCGACATATAGGTTTCAGAGCGACTAAAGCTGGTACTTAACGACTCGGTATTTTTAATGTACTGATTAGTCGCAGCCATATCTCGCTCGTTGCCCATCACCCTTACTGAGCCAATAGGGTCATCAGATGGGCGTAGAATTGATTTGGCAGTGGACATCATCTCGTTGATTCTGGCGATATCGGCAGTGGAGTTCTGCAGACTCTGTAAATTACTGCTATAGAGATTAAGCATACTTACGCGCATGAAGAGCTCCTTAAATACTGTTCAAAATGGTTTGAAATAGCTGATCGGCAGTCGAGATAACTTTGGCATTGGCTTGGTAAGACTGCTGATAGATGATGAGGTTAACGCCCTCTTCATCCATATTAACGCCACTGGTGCTGGCCCATTGTTTTTGGGCTTCAAGTTGGAGGGTTTCAGCCGTGTCTTTAGACATCTTAGCTTGGCGAGAGGCCGAACCTAGCTCTCCAATCTTACTGGCGAACGTATCGCCCATGGTGGTATCGACACCCATGGAGCTAAAGGTAAAACTCTTGTTAGCGATTTCGACCAGTTCCTTAAGGTTGCTGTTATCCCCAGGTGTCCCGTCTTTACCAAAAGCCAGCATGTCAGCGTTAAACCCCGCAGTCATCTTTAGACTACCTGCTGGGTTTGTTGGGTCGTAAGTGAACAAGTTTTGGGTTGGTGTATTACCATTTAAATCGGTACCGCCAGCAAGCACGGCATTAAATTCATCAGCCATGGCCATGGCCAGCTCATCGATGAAAGCCATCGAGTCGACCATGCTATTATCACGATAGTCGATCAGTGCGCCCAAGCTACCACCGGCGGTTTCATCAAGTGGAAAGCTCGATTGTCCGAACTGAATGCTTAGCTGACTAAACTTGGGATTAGCCGGATCGGGAGTAACCTGGACCTTTGAGGCAATAGTGCCAGATAACAGAGGCTGACCTTGGGCTAGCGAGATGTTGATCATGCCACTAGAGTCTTCAACCACATTGATATCTACAATCGCTGACAGATCATCGATAGCGGCATCTCGCGCATCGAGTAACTCTAAAGGCACGTTGCCAGAAGCGTTTGATGATTGTATTTCAGCGTTAAAGCTCGCGATAGTTTTTAGTTGAGCGTTGATCTCTTTAGCTGAGGCGCCAATCTGGCCTTCAACTTGACTTACTTGAGAGTTCAAGCCTTCACTAATGGAGTTGAAACGTTGAGTCAGCGCTTTAGCTTCGTTGAGTACACCTTGGCGATGAGCTATCTCGCTAGGCTGTTCCATCGCCGAGTTTAGTGAGGCAAATAATAGGTCTAGACCGGCTGAAATACTGTTACCTTCAGAGCCAAAAATCTGCTCTACTTGGCCTAAATAGCTCGATTGAGTCTGAGCAAAGCCTAGGTTGCTGGTGGTGTTCCATAACTGCGCGACTTCATATTGATCCGATATCCGGCGCACACCGTCGACCATCACGCCTGAACCACTGCCGTAGACACCATTACCAACAGAGCTAAGCATCACTTGCTGACGAGAATATCCTGGCACCATGGCATTGGTGACGTTATTGGAAGTGGCTGTTAGGGCTGCCATGCTGGCATTAAGCCCCGACATACCAATGTTGAGCATGCTCATCTTGAATCCTTATCTCTATCGTTTTAAATGATGGCTAATCAGCAGCGTCATTTACTCTTGCGGTTTAGTCATAAATGGCAATATTAAAGCGGGTTGCATCGCAACTGTATTGGGAGTGCCATTCGATTGATTATTAGAGGCGACCATCTCTGGCTCAGACTTAAGTCCCGCTGACAATTGTTTAGTCATCACCTCCGCAAGCCCGGTGTTTTGCATCTGACTTAAGCGTCCAGCGAGCTCGGCATCATGCCAGTCACGGTACATACCATCATTTTGTGAAGAGAGCGGGCTGTCTTTATCGGCCATTACATCGGAGGCGCTACGCATCTGTTTTAAGACGGTTTGCAAAAACTGGGCTTCAAACTGTTGGCTAACAAGTTTAAGGGCACCGTGTTCACCGTTTGCTTTAATTAGTTCACCGGCATCGAGTTGATTGAGGTAACTATGGTTATTGTCGAGTTTCATTAAATCACCACTAATTCGGCTTCAAGCGCGCCCGCTTCGTTTAGCGCTTGTAATATTGCCATTAGATCCATCGGGGAGGCCCCTAAACTATTTACTGCGCGAACAATATCATTGAGGGCGGTACCTTCAGGCCAGACGAACATATGGCTATTGCCTTCATCAATATTGACTTTGCTGTCGTTTGTTACAACCGTTTCACCCTGTGCTTGGCCTAGGTAGGCCCCATTAGGTTGGCTAACAAACTCTTGTTCAACAATGGTCACTGTGAGGTTGCCATGACTGACAGCAGCTTTACGTACCACCACATCGCCGCCCATAACCACGGTGCCGGTACGGCTGTTAAATACCACTCGTGGGGATTTACGACCTTGCTCAATTTGCAGCTCTTCCAGCATAGACATAAAGGTGACGCGTTGGCGGTTCGAGCTAGGCGCTCGTACGATTACCTTTGCGCTGCTATCGGCTTCAGCGACATCGGGGCCGAATAGCTCGTTGACTGCACGCTCAATATTGCGGGCAGTTTTAAAACTAGGGTCGATTAAGTTAAGGACAATGTGCTCGTTTTCATTAAAGCTACTGTGCATTGCAGCTTCTAACAGAGCACCGTTAGGTATATTCCCGACTGTCGGTACATTAATAGTGATAGAGCTGCCGTTGCGTCCTTGTGCCGAAACACCACCGACAACTAAGTTGCCTTGAGCGACGGCATAAACTTCGCCATCGACGGCGCGCATTGGCGTCATCAATAGCGTACCGCCACGTAGGCTTTTAGCATCACCGAGTGATGACACGGTAATATCTAATGTTTGTCCAGGGCTTGCTAGTGGCGGTACGGTGGCGTGAACCGCAACCGCGGCGACGTTTTTCAGTTTCGGGTCGGTCTTGTCATCAATCTGCACCCCAAATTGTTTAAGCATGTTAACGATAGACTGACTGGTAAAGCGGACTTGAGTACGGTCACCTGTACCGTCTAGACCCACGACTAGACCATAACCAACGAGTTGGTTGTCACGGATCCCTTGCACATCGACAATATCCATCAGATAGCGTTGCTGAACCTGTGCCTTAACTGGAAGTAAAGGTGATAAGCCGAGCAACATACTGAGCATAAAGATGGCTATTTTTTTCATTCACACAATCCTGACTTTTGAATATTCAAACAAACGATTACAAGGGAAACCAAGGGCTATTGAAGTAGCGAGCGGCCCAGCCCATGCGATTACTATCTGAGATAGCGCCTTGGCCACCATAAATGATTCGTGCATCGGCGATACGTTGTGATGAAATGGTGTTGTCGTTGCCAATATCGTCGGCGCGGATTAGCCCGAGTAAACGCAGGTACTCATCGCCTTGGTTTAAACGCAACCACTTCTCGCCGCGGATCAACAAAGCGCCATTAGGTAGTACCTTAGCGACGGTCACCGTGATAGATCCTGATAACTGGTTCTGTTGAGTGCTTGAACCTGTACCGTTAAAAGAGCGCCCCATATTGGCTTCACCGCTGCCAGCAATACTGCTTGTGCCCGTAGTGCCTTGGCCGTCAATTGATACACCGCCTGATTTACTGGTTTTAGTGTCGGCGCGTTTACTCGAATAGGTTTTTTCATCCAGCGCCACGGTGAGGATGTCACCCTCACGATAGGCGCGCTTATCTTTAAATAGCGTCAACATAAAGCCTGGACGATAAACACTGCCGTTCTCAGCTGGTGGTAGGCTGTAATCAATTTCTGGCGGCGCCCACTCTGGGTTTCCTGGTGCGGTATCTGGTTCGGGGATGTGCGCGACACAGCCTGATAGCAGTAATGTTAAGCCTACGCAAAAGCTTAGCCATAGTGATTGCATGCTGGAGCCCTTTTCGAGTGTTGTTGGTTGATAAGCCATGGTTGAGCCAGTCAATAAAGCGCTGGTTACAGCGCTTGGTTGAGGAACTTAAGCATGTCGTCTGAGGCCGACACGACTTTGGCGTTCATTTCGTAGGCGCGCTGAGTTGAGATCATTTCGACCATTTCCTCTACGACGTTGACGTTAGCGCCTTCTAGTGCTCCTTGGCGTATTTGGCCTAGAGCTTGGTCACCTGCAATACCTTCAACCGCTGCGCCAGATGCGCCAGTTTCACGATACAGGTTATTACCACGGGCTTCGAGTCCGGCTGGATTGGTAAAATTAACCAAGGTGATCTGGCCTAATTCTTGTGAGTCGGTTTGGCCTGCCATCTGGGCAGAGACGATGCCGTCACTGGCGATAGTGACATTGAGTGCGTCTTCTGGGATCTCAATATTGGGTGCTAGCGGTAAACCTTGAGAGGTCACCATAAGACCTTCGCTGTTGCGATAGAACTGGCCGTCACGGGAGTAGCTTAACTCACCATTGGCTTCTTCAATTTGAAAAAATCCTTGGCCTTCAATCGCCAAATCGAGTTGTTGATTAGTGGTGAGCATGTCACCCGAGGTAAAGACTTTTTGGGTACCCGCAACACGAGTACCTGTACCGAGTTGCAAGCCTGATGGTAGCTCGTTTTGCTCATCGACTTGACCGCCAGGCTGGCGCTGTACTTGATAGAACAGGTCGTTAAAAGCAACGCGGTCGCGCTTAAAGCCTGTGGTATTAACGTTTGCCAAGTTGTTGGCAATGGTGGTCATCTTGGTATCTTGGGCGGTTAAACCGGTTTTACTGACCCATAAAGCTGATTGCATCTGTTTTTCCTTTAAAGTCTAGGCTTTAAAAAATTGGTCTACGCATCACGTAGCAAGCGGTTGCCTGCTTCTGCGAGTTTTTCGGCGCTCTTCATCAGTTTGACCTGTACTTCAAACTGACGGCTCAAATCCATCGCGGCGATAAGTTCGCCCACGGCTTGGACGTTACTGGCTTCGAGAAAACCGCTGCTGACAGTCACTTCATCACTAGCTGGTAACGGTTGGCGGTCGGCGGTATACAGCAAGCCATCTAGGCCCTTGCTCATCAGGCCAATATCGGGATTAACCAGCTTGAGCTGGCCAACTTCTTCGATAATGCCGCCTTCATCGGCAATAATGCTGAGTCTGCCGTCATCGCCAACAAAAAGTTCGCGGTATTCTGGCAGTACGATAGGACCGTTGACGCCAGCGACAGAGCGGCCATCTAAGGTGAGCTGGCCGTTGGCATCGGGGGTGATGGCACCTGAGCGGGTATAACCTTCGCCTTCAGCTGTCATCACTGAGAACAAACCTGCATCGTTGATGGCGAGATCTAAGGTTCTACCTGTAGGGTTCATGGCGCCACTTTGCAGATTGAAACCACTGCTCTGGGTTTGGGCGAGCACACGTGTCTGTAAGCTATTACCTGTCGGGGCAATAATCATGGCATTAACGCGCTCTAAGTCAGCTTTAAAGCCTGTGGTATCAGCGTTGGCGAGGTTGTTGGCGCGGATCGCTTGCGCCTCCATCACTCTGGCGGCGCCTTTTGCTGCTGTATATATCATTCTGTCCATGAGTCAGCCTTAAATCGCGTTTAGCAAGGCTTGTTGCATGGTGGAGTTAGTATCTAACACCTTGGCATTCGACTGATAGTTACGCTGCGCCGTCATCAAGTTAACCATTTCGGCGGTTTGATCGACGTTTGAACCTTCAAGGTAACCGCCCGCAATTGAACCTAAGGTGCCGGTAGTTGGTGTGCCTATGATTGGCTGACCCGCAGCATTCGTTGCAGCCCAAGCATTGTTACTCTGAGGAATTAAGCCGTTAGGGTTATTGAAATCAGCTAGAACGACTTGGCCTTGTAACTGCTCTTGACCGTTGGTGTAAGTTCCGTAGAGCATGCCGATTTCATCTAAGCGAATACCATTTAGCTCACCAGAGGTGTAACCGTTTTGGCTAAGGCTTGAGTTGTTATAGTCAGAAGCGTATTGAGTGCTCTTGTTATAGCTCAGCGCTAGGCTCATGTTTGAAGCACCGCCAATAATATTTGGGTCGGTGATATTGAGCGTCAGATCTTTACCTGCGGTTAGCATACCGTCTGAGTCGAAACTTAGCTGGTGGCCACCTGCTGGAGTCACATCTGTGTCGCCCATCATGTAGTGTACAGACCAAGAGTTGTCAGCGGTCTTAACGTAGTATTGGGTCAGAGCATGCTCGTTACCGAGTGAATCATAGGCTGTTACAGTGCTTGAAGAGTGATAGGTCGAAGCATCATCTGAGTCGAACGGGGTTGTTGCAGGGTCAATCTCTTCGACTCTAGCATCTAAGTTAGAGATCAAGCCAATGGTTGAGGTCGCTTGGGCAGGTAGGGCTCCGGCTTGTACTTGTAGGTCGGTAACGTTACCTGTCTGCAGATTACCAGCAGCACTCACTGAGTATCCCTGTAAACGGTTGCCTGCAGGGTCAGTAACAAAGCCATCAGCATTTTGGTTAAACATACCGGCTCTTGAGTACATGGTGCTGCCGTCTTGGCCGCTTAGCATAAAGAAACCATCGCCTTGAATACCCATATCTAGTTGGCGACCAGTGTAAGTTAAGCTACCGCCAGCACTGAAGTTTTGGCTGGTATTCATTACGTTCACACCGCCAGCTTGACCGCCATTGTAAATGGCTGAAAACTCACTGCGACCACTGCGAAATCCGATGGTAGATGAGTTAGCAATGTTATTACTGATAGTGTTTAGATCTTGTGTGGTTGCTTGTAAGCCGCTTAACGCAATATTGAAAGACATCGATCAATCCTTTAAACCAATTATGAAACTTCAGAGATTTCAAGCACCGAAATCGTGCCTAGACCATTACCGAGCTCAGCCATCATCATTCCTGATGCGCTGATGAAATGTATTTTTTCGATTTCAGCTTTTACGAAGGTATCAGCTGTTTTACTGACTTCTCCAGCCGTGGTGTTAGCCACAATGCTGTATTCACCTGCAGGCAGTTCTAATGCTTGTGGGTCGATAGTGAAACTGCGATCGCCCGCTTCTTGTGGGCCCATTTCTAAGCTGTGTACCACCTCACCGTGCTCATCGACGATATCGATACTCAAGTTTTCAACCGAGCTGTCGAGATAGACTTTGCCGTCGATAGGAGTGCCGTCGAGGCTAAACTCAGAGGCGGGTACCATGGCATCTTTACCGACAAGCTGTGCTGACTGCACAATACCTAGGTTTTCCATGATCACCATTTGCGTCGATTGGTTAGCACGCATCTGCTCAAGACTTTCAACTTGAGAAAACTGAGCTAGTTGACTGACATATTCAGTACCATCAATCGGATTGGTTGGGTCTTGGTTTTTAATTTGAGCAATCATCAAGGTCATGAATTCGTTCTTGATAGATGCAGAGTCATTCCCCGGTGAATTAACGACGTTATTGGTATTATTGGTGCTTGCTGTATTGGTAACGTTCATTATTTCGCTCCTAGCTGCAGTAAACCTTGCTGCATTGAGCGGGCGCGGTTCATGATTTCAACATTGGTTTCAAATGAGCGACTCGCCGCCATCATGTCTGCCATCTCTTCAATGGTATTGACGTTGGAGTAAGCGACATAACCTTGCTCATCGGCATAAGGGTGATCGGGTTCATAGCGAAGATCCAGCGGCGCATCAGATTGCACTATGGCAGATACTTCCACATGAGCACCGGCGACTTGACCTTCTTGAGTCTGTTTATAGATGGTCGAGAATACAGGCTTTAATGCGCGAAATGCTTCATCTGGACTTTCTGCAGCGGCCCCAGCATTGGCTAAGTTACTGGCAACCGTATTAAGACGAATGGTTTGGGCGTTCATTCCCGCCCCCGCAATCTGGTAAATTTCTGCAAATGACATAAGAGGTTATTGACCTTCGATAGCGGTACGTAAGCCAGAAATCTTCATATTGAGGAAGGTTAGGCTGGTTTGATAATCCATGGAGTTTTGCGAGTATCTTGCCTGCTCTTTTCCTAGTTCGACCGTGTTTTGGTCGGCTGATGTTTGATAAGGCACGCGATAACTGGCTTGATAATTTCGGTCTGGAGACATACCGGCGTTGATCTGCAACATCACATTTTTGAAGTCGAGATCTCGCGCCTTGTAGCCTGGAGTCTCTGCATTGGCCAAATTACCAGCCAGCATCTTGCTGCGCTCGACTCTGAAATCTAACGTGTGCGGGTGAATGCCCAATGCGGCATCAAGGTTGATAGCCATTACGACTCCTAGTATGGTGTATCCAGTTTAATTACTGCTTGACTATTCAATTAGTGTGCCAATAGTTTTAGGTGAGGTTTTTCAATGGTTTGCATAAATGTGCGGCGCAAGATCGGAACCTGTGTTTCCTGCTTCCTCCTGTGTATTTCCGGTTTGTTTCCGCTGTTAAGTACCGCACAAACTGCGCTGGACGCACCGCAGCAAATAGATCAGGCATTTAGTCAGTTGTTATCTACAGAGTTAGAGTTATGGCAACAACAAGCCGGTTTAACTCAGCTAAGTTCTGATATTAAGATCAAGATACCCTCGGGTGCGAAGAGGTTAGAGCTTTGCCCTTCAAAGCTCATCATCGATGTCGGTTCTGGTATCCCTTTGGGCAATGTGCAGCGTAAGGTGAGTTGTGATGTTCTGGGCTGGAGTCTTTATGTTCGAGCGTCGGTAAGCGTTAGTGTAAAAATCCCCGTCGCCAATCGGGTGCTTAAGCGTGGGGAGCATATCTTGACCGCAGATATCGATTGGAAGGTGATTAAGTTGCGGCCATCTGATAGAGATTTAGTGACGGTTTTTGATGAAATTGTTGGTCGGCAGGTTGTGCGCAAGGTGCGTCGTTATCAGCCGATCAGGGCGTTGCAACTGAGTGCACCTCAGTGGGTCAATATTGGTGACCGAGTCATTATCGAAGCGAGAAGCAATGGTTTCTACGCCAACATGCCGGGCGAGGCGTTGGAAGGGGGCGGTGAGGGGGAGGCGATTCGGGTTAAGAACCTTAGCTCTGGCAAGATCATCTCCGCTTATCCGGTTGCTAAGGGACGGGTCGCAACGCAGTTTTAATGCCCTGATGGTGTAACGATTTATTAAATCGCGCTGCTATTTCAGAATGGGCTGTATGGTGTCGCTTTACTTCCTATAGTAGGCGTATTTGAGGCAGGCATTATGGAAATAAACAAGATAAACAGCACAATCAATGCTGAAATGGGCACAAGTAAGAGCAAGACTCAAAGCTTGCTCCAGCCGCAAGAGAGCCCCGTTTCTGCACAGATAAAACCTCAGCAAGAAGTGAGTGCAGACTGCAGGTTGATTGAACACAGTCAGCATCGCCTTGAGCAGTTGCCTGACTTTGATCTCGCCAAAGTTGCAGAGGTGCGTCAGTCGTTGATCGATGGCAGTTTTGACCTCGATCTTGAGAAGTTAACCGATGCTATGGTGTTACAGCATGGGTGAGTCGAGTCAGAGCATCAGTAAGCGAGAGTTAGTGCAGGGAATAGTGCGCGGCATTCGCCAAGATATTGAAGGCTATAAGCAGCTTAAAAGTCTGTTAAAGCGCCAACGAGAATTGATGCAACGTCGAGATAATGCGGGTCTTAAGCATCATAATGAACATCAATCGAGTTTGTGCGATAGCTTAATGAATAAGGCCAGCGAACGACGTAGGACCTTACAAAAATTAGGTTTTGCGGGTAATGCCAGTGGCATGGTGGCGCTAATTGCTAAGCTGCCTCCGTCGTCATCGGTGCAGGTGTCTATGTTGTGGGAAAATTTACTGTTGTTGGTGAAAGAGAGTCAGCAGGTGAATGAAGCCAACGGTAAGTTATTAGTGTCTCAGCAAGAGATTATTAACCAATTGCTGCAGCGCGAAAATGACAGTGCTATCGATTACGGCAATATACGTTAACCGCCAGTTTATTAGCGGGTCGCATAGCGCGCTGCTAGATCATCTAATTGTTTCTGCTCTTGCTTTTGCTGTAATAGATCACGCTGAAGCAATCTTTCTTTGTATAACCATTGTAAGCCTTGCTGGCGACCGAGCTGTTTACGCCAAAGCAGATGCATTCTTTGTTGCTCTTGTTGCAGTAATAACTGCTTGCGAGTTAATTGTTTCAACATGGGTTCGATGGCTTGGATCATCTGTGCGCTATTTTGCAGCATCATTACCGTACCGCCAGTAATATTGACTTGAGTGTAGTCGGTGACCATCTGTCCAAGCTGCAGCTTTTGCTGTGCTATGGTGTCTATCTTGCTCTGCGCTGCATTTCGCTGTAGCCCAAGTTGGCTGAGTTTTTTCTCTTCTTGCTGACATAATCTGAGTAATTGCTTCATCTAAATTTTTTCCACTATCTATTCGGCTGAAAGAGAAAAACCCATCTGACTAACTAATAGTTCTAAGGCGCTGAGGCTTTGATTCAGGTCGGCTTGGGTATGGGTCTCTTGGCGTAAGAATGCTGCCATTTGTGGATAGCTTTTTACTGCCATATCCATCTCAAGATCATGTCCTGCTTGGTAGCCACCTAAGGGTAATAGCTCTTTCACTTCGTTATAGCGGCTATTGAGATGACGAAACCACTGTCCCTGTTTTAGGCTATTTTGACTCGCAACCTGAGTGGCTAAGCGGCTGACTGAAGCGCCGATATCGATGGCTGGAAAGTGTCCCTGCTCTGCTAGCTTACGGCTAAGCACGATATGGCCATCAAGAATAGCTCGAGCGGAGTCGGCGATGGGATCTTGCTGATCATCACCTTCTGTTAATACGGTATAAAAGGCGGTCAGTGTACCGCTGGGGTGCTGACTGTTACCGGCCATTTCCACTAAGCTAGGCAGTTGCGCAAATGCTGACGGCGGGTAACCTTTGGTTGCAGGTGGCTCACCTAAACTCAGCGCAATTTCACGCTGGGCTTGTGCGTATCGAGTTAATGAGTCGACAAGTAGCAGCACCTGCTTACCTTGATCTCGGTAGGCCGCGGCAATGTGGTGACATAGGCGCATGGCGCGCATTCGCATTAAGGGCGTTGTATCGGCAGGGGCGGCAACTACTACGGCGCGTTTACGGCCCTCTTCGCCTAATGACTCTTCGATAAACTCTCTAACTTCTCGACCACGTTCACCAATTAACCCAACGACCACCACATCAGCTTCGGTGAAGCGTGTCATCATGCCTAACAGTACACTTTTACCAACACCAGAACCTGCAAACAGTCCGAGACGTTGACCACGGCCAACGGGGAGTAAGGCATTGATTGCGCGAATACCCACATCTAAAGGTTCGCGGATCGGCTTGCGTAGTAAAGGGTTAATGCCCTTAAACTGCAGAGGTACATGGGGAATATGTTTAATACTGCCTAAGTCATCGAGTGGCTGACCTAAGCCGTCGAGCACACGTCCGAGTAATCCAAGCCCTGTTGGTATTTGACTGCGCCCTTCAATGGGCATAACCCGAGAGCCTGGCATCAAACCGTTAGTGGGCTCAATGGGCATTAGACACAGGGTCTCTTTGTAAAAACCAACGACTTCGGCCTCGACTAATTGATTATCACGGCACTCGACATAACAGCGATCACCAGTACCAAGTTGGCAGCCGACGGCCTCGAGTAGCAAGCCGTTAACTCGGGTGAGTCGCCCGTAAACTTGGGCGACAGGGACCTTAGGCCAATCTAAAATATCTGCGTTAAACTTCAACGTCAGCCTCGTTTGCTGGGCTGCTTGTTTGCGGCGTATCTTGTAGGTGAGCTTCAACTTGAGCCATACAGCTGTTGAGGCGAGTCTCAACGGATGCATCTGCATCGGCTGTTTCACTGACAATACGGCATCCGCCAGCGCTGATGCTAGGGTCAGCGACTAAGGTCCAAGAGTCAATCTTGTCGGCAGCAAGCTCTTTGAGCTTATCAACAGCACTAGGTTCTAAATGAATTTTAACTTGGCTCGGATCATCGGGCAGGGCTGATAAGGTTTCTTCAATCAAGTTTAAAATTTGCTGTGGCTGCAGGGTGAGTTCACAGCGAATAACCTGCAAAGACACTCGTCGCACAAGATCGAGGATCAATGATTGCTGCTGTAGGATCTGCTGATTGTGACCCTCTTCCAGTAATGCTTTTAGCGCGCCTAATGGGGCAATAATACTGTTAAGTTGGTCATCGATATTGTCTTTGCCTTTTTGCTGACCTTCAATGCGACCTTGGTTAAAGCCCGCAGCATAGCCAGATTGGCGACCTTCCTCTTCACCAGAGCTAAACCCGGCTTGATGCCCTTTGTGTACACCTTCATCGTAGCCTTTATCGAATGCTTGCTGGAAGTCTTGCCAATTAGCGCCTTCAGTGCCGTTTTCGGTGAGAGGGGCCGTTAGAGGCGAAAAACGATGACGGCGAGCATGATGGCCTACAAGACGCCAACGTGGATCGGATTTTGTAAGGAATGGGCTCATTACTCTACCACCTGCTCTTCAAATAACTGTAGTTCGATTTCACCTTCATCCATCATCTGCTTAGCCAGCTCCATAATCTCTTTACGCGCTGCTATCGCTTGGCTTAATGGCACTGTACCAATCGCTTCTACTTGGGTTTCAATTGCCGAAGACATACGTTTTGGTAGGGCTGCAAGTAATGTCATCTTAAGTTCGTTTTCAATACCTTTAAGCGCTAATGCCAATACATCGGCAGGTACAACGGCCATGATCTCTTGTAAGGTTTCAGGCTTTTGACGACCTAAAATAATGAAGTCGAACATGTTGTCGGCCACGTTGCTGGCGAGTTGCTTGTCATGTAGCTTGAGCATTTCCATCAACTGCTCTCTGTCACCATCAAATCGATTGAGAATATCGGCAACTTGACGCACACCACTAATTTGGGTGTGACTTTTCTCCATTGCCATTAGCATGCAGCGCTCGACCAGTTGCTTTAGTTCATCAACCACTTCTCGGTCTAAATCACCAAGCTGAGCTATACGGACAAGCACTTCATCTTGTCCTTCTGCCGGAAGCCCATGTAGTACTTGAGCGGCACTTTCTGGCGGTAATAAACCTAATAGTACGGCTTGTAGCTGGCAGTGTTCATTGGCAATCTCTCGTGCGAGTAACTGAGGGTCAACCCATTCGAGTCGCTTAACTAGTACCTTAATTTCATCGCCATAAATACTGTCGATGAGGCTTTTGGCGACCCTATCTCCGAGCGCCAGATCTAAGGTTTTTTGTAAGTAGGTACGCGACGCTCTGGCGATCCCTGACTGCTCTTGATAGCGGGTAAAAAATCGACCCAATACGGCCTCGGCTTCATGCTGAGTAATACTCGATAACCGCGCCATCTTATGACTTAGGTGCTGTACATCATTGCGATCTAAATGCGCCATGACCTGTGCCGCACCTTTTTCACCCATGCTAAGCAGCAACATGGCTGCTTGTTCTAGGTTGTCCATCTTGATTGTGAGTTCATTATTCACTGTTCGATTTGCCTATTCTTTTAACGCTAAATGCAATGGGTTTATTAAGCTTGATGAGTGTTTTGCTCACTCTCTCTGTCGCTAATCCAATGGGAAATGACCTCGGCAACTCTTGCTGGTTCTTGGTTGGCGAGTAGACTTAGGTGTTCCATCTGCACTGTCAAAGGCGATCCCGGAGCCGGTAAACTCAGATTACTGGTCCAGTTGCTGTTGATGTTGGCATTATTGTTTGCAAGCAAATTATCGGCCGCGGCTTGGACTGCATCTTGGTTTAAATCTGCTGCTGCTTCTGCTGGTGGCATCAATGGCGTCGGCGTTGCTGTCTGTGTGTCTTTAATATTGTGTTCAACGGTACGAGTTAGATGCTGCACCAGCGGGCGTAATACAAAGAAGATCATGCCTAGGCCTAAAATCGCGCCGATAAAATAGCGCAAATAGGCTTGATAGCTTTCACCTTGCCACCAAGGTAGCGGTTCAAATTCAGCAATTTTTACAGGGGCAAAGTTAAAGCTGCTGATACTAAACTGATCACCACGAGCTGCTGAGTAACCAATCGCGTCCTGCACCATGGTGCTCATCTGGTCGAGTTGCGGTTGAGTCCAGCCTGTTTCCCCTGCTGTTTGGTTGTTGAGCAGTACCGAGATCGACAGGTTTTCTAGCTGCATCTGCTGGTAGCGGGTGTGCTTAACTGAGCGACCGACTTCAAACTGGCGGCTTTCTTGTTGGTTTAGATTGCTCGTGCTGTTATTGGTCGCCGCATTTGCCGCTGGTGGCTGGTTACTCAGTGCGCCTGGAATGCCGAGCGCCATATCACCATTTGTTTGGTTCGTGCTTTGCTTTTCTTGGCTAACAACGGTTTGAGGATCGAGGGACTCACGAGTCTCTTCTACCTGGTTAAAGTTGACCAGTGCTGCCACTTGTACTTGAAAGTTGTCTTGACCAAGAATAGGGAGCAGCATGCTAGATGCGCGATTGATAAGACTTTCTTCTAGCTCTTGGGTGTACAGCAATTGTTTATCACGTGCTTGGCTTAGATCTTGATTAGCATTAATTGCCGAACTGAGATGATTACCTTCTTGGTCAACAATTTGTACTCGCTCTGGTGTCATGCCTGTCACACTACCTGCAACTAAATTTGCGATAGAGGTGATCTGTTGGGCTTGTAGCTGTTGTCCCGCGTAGAGATCTAACATTACCGAGGCTGAAGGTAATTCAGGTTGCTGACGAATAAATAGGGTCTTTTTCGGAATGGCTAAGTGGACGCGAGCAGCCTTGACCGCTTTTAGCGCCATGATAGTGCGCGAGAGTTCACCTTCGAGGCTATAGCGATACTTGGCTTGCTCCATAAATTGGCTGGTACCGATAGCCGAAGCGTCGAGCGACTCCATTCCTGATGGGACTTTGGCTTTAACACCGCGAGCAGCAAGCACCATACGGGCGTTGCCGAGTTTATCTTCAGGAACCATTACCAAACCTGATGTTGGGTCAAGGCGGTAGCTAATGCCTTCGGCTTCGAGCACCTCAATAATGTGCGAAGTTTCGACATTTTCTTGATTGCCATATAGAGGGCTATAACCTTGGCCTGTGCTCCATAGCATTAACACGATTACGCAGGCTGCAACTATCGCGAGAATGCCGAGTGTCGCAGCATGTCGGTCTCCTCGACTGAACTGATGCCATTTCTGTTTCAGCGAGTTAATACGATCATTGTTGCCATTTACACCTGTCATGACAGGGCTGGTTTGAGTCAATGTGGTTGACATGCTTTTAGTTATCCTTGCTCAAAAAGACTGTTGAGTTTTTGGGCGTTAATACAAGAGTGGTTATAGGGTGCGGCATGATTTAGATCGGCATTTTCATTACGTCATCGAATGCCTGCACTAGGCGATTTCGAATTTGAATCATGGCCGAAAATGCAAGGCTAGACTTTTGAGACGCAACCATGGCGCCAACAAGGTCGTCGCTCTGACCACTATCTACGGCAGCCACCAAGGCTGATGATGCATTTTGATCAGCATTGATGGAGGCAACTTTATGCTTCATTAACTCTGTGAACGAAGCCGGTTGTAGGCCAAAATCTCGCGGATTGGGGCCGACTTTAATCGCTCCCTTTGCCATCTCTGAATGAATATTGAGTTGCTGGATCATTGACTGGGTGCTGGCGATGTTGGCATTTGACATATGTGCTCCTTATTTATCTTTAAAAGCTGGTTATGCAGCATGACCCGATTGCGACAGGATCTGGTCGATATCAATGCCTTCTTCACGCATTTGTACTAGCTTGTATCTTAATGCTCTGGTCGTCATACCTAAGGCTTGAGCCGTGTTACTGCGGTGGCCGTTATAGCGCTTAAGGGTATCTATGAGGTATTGGAATTCAGCTTGGCGTTTTGAGGCTTTAAGCCCTAACTCATTTTGTTCTACCAAGGCTGAACCGTCTTGATTGACTAAACCAAGCTCTTCTGCTTGTAAGGCTTGTCCACGGCGCATAACAAGCGCTCGTTGAATGGTATTTTCTAGCTCTCGCACATTACCGGGCCAGTCGTGGCTTAAGAGTAAGTTTCGTGCTTGTTCACTGAAGTAGCATTGCTGATTAGCCGCCAGAATTTTATATCGTTGTAGAAAATGGTCAGCAATAGGCAGAATATCTTCACGTCTCTGGCGCAGTGGCGATATCTTGATAGGCAGTACATCTAAGCGGTAGAAGAGATCTTCTCTAAATTTACCGTCTTGCACTGCTTGGCGTAGATCTTTATTGGTGGCGGCAATGACCCGGATATCTAGCGTAATCGATTTGTGACTGCCTAGTCGTTCAACCTCTCTCTCTTGTAGGACTCGCAGTAGCTTGGCCTGCAAAAGCAGTGGCATTTCGCCGATTTCGTCGAGCAGCAATGTGCCGCCATTGGCGAGTTCGAATTTACCTGGCTGGTCTGTTGTTGCACCGGTAAAGGCCCCTTTGATGTGGCCAAACAGAATCGACTCTAAAATACTTTCAGGGATAGCAGCACAATTAATCGCGATAAAGGCTTTATCTGCACGATTAGAATGGCGGTGAATATAGCGGGCGAGCGGCTCTTTGCCGGTACCGCTTTCACCGGTGAGTAGCACGGTCGCTTCGGTATTGGCGGCGCGATGAGCCAGCATCAATAGTTGGCGACTAACAGGGGCCGCACAAATTAACTCATTATTGGGCAGCTCTAATCGGCGTAACCTTTGTAGTAGTGAGCACAGTTGCTCTTCATCTATTGGCAGTAACAAATAATCTTGTACACCGCACTGCATCGCGATACTGGCTAACTCTGTTTGTTCGGGATCGAGTAGGGCGACTTGATGCTTGCCCGGAAATTGTCGTAACTGTGCGGCCACATTTTGATTGCTGCAATGAGACAGGTTGATCAAGCTTAACCAAGGGCGATTGTTATTATCGGATTGCCATAGATTAAAGCCTTGTTGTATCAACTTACTTTGACTCGATTGCGTCAACTCTGTATCGACAAACCTTAAACTAGAACGATTCATTTTTAGCTCTCAAAGCTGAGGTTACTGCAGCATTTTTCGCTGATTTGACTAAGCGTAAAGTGACTCGACGGTTTAGCTCTCGTCCTTCAGTGTTGTTATTGCTGGCGATTGGGGCTCGGGTACCGTGATGACGTGTTTGGATCATCTGTGCCGGAACGCCTAGCTCTATTAACCGAGAGACCACTTCGTCGGCGCGTTCTTTACTGAGTATCAAGTTTGCCAAGTGGTCACCAGAAGCATCGGCGTGACCGTCGATCAGCACTTCAACGATACTAGGATCTGCTTGCAGGTAACGGTAAATAGCATACAGGTCTTGTTCATGAGATGTATTTAACAAACTTGAACTTGGGGCAAATAAGAACTCTAGACGTCGCAAATAGGTAAAAGGTTGCGGCAGCAATTGTTGACGACAGAGCCTAAATTGATTGGCTATAGAACTCGTCGATATAGGGCTAGAGCTTATTTGGTAGCCACTACTATCGGCGCTCTTGATATTGACTTGCCAGGTATACCCTTGCTCTAGCGCTTCTAAAAAGGCTGCGGTATTTTTTTGGCTGATTGCCTGTGAGCCAAACCAGTGCAGTGAGGTCGTGGCGATAGGCTGATGCGCTTGTTCCTGCCAAGAAGCGGGAACGACAGAGGCTTGGCTCTGAGCGTTATGTAAACTAAGCCAGTCAGCTTGCAAAGCAAAACTCAGTGCTTCACCTGGGTTCGCTTTTAATGCGAGCGTACCGAAGCTTGCGACTCTATGAGTAATCTCGCAGCCAAATTGATCGCCTACAAATTGCCAGTGAGCTTTTTCAAAAGGAGTTTGATAGTTAATTGGTGCCGCAAATGCGTTATTTGTGATGTTTTTACAAATAAAAACAAAACAGATTAATATATAAACTGATAGTTTCAATTTCCAATAACCCTTAAAAGTAGATACTGTGATTTATTGTTTTTATATTTGTCTTTTTAAGGTTGCCAATTAAACACGTAATACTAAACTATGTAAAACTTTTTATTTGTATTTTGTGCTTGAATCAGATTTTTAAAACTTTAGTTAAAGTTAAGTGTATTTGGTTCAGATGTGATGTAAGCTTGCTGCCATTATTTAACAGCGTTAAATTGTTCGATTTTAATACGTGTTGCTTTTTATCTCTTTGTTTTTGATGAAGGTGTGGCTTTGTAGGTGCTTGTTTTTAAAGTATATTTTAATTTGGTTGAAAAAATAACAAAATAAATTAAAGTTTTCTTTAATACAGTCGCTTTATAGGTGGGTTTTATTTTTTGCTTTTTGGGTGGCTTGTTTAATGTTAATTCTTTTTGTTGGTGTAAATAATATTCCAGCTGATTATTGAAAGTGATTTTTTATTTAGCCATTATTTTGTCGCGCGTCATTTAAATAGCTCTTTTATTTTTTCGTCGATTATTTGACGTTATTTTGTTGTGGAATTTAGGATGAAAACAACCGCTAAAGCCAATTTGATCAAATCGAGCCAAGGGATAGATGTAAGGCCTGTGGTCTTGATAAAGGAAAAGTTGGCTAGAAGTCGATTATTAATGCAATTAGAGTCATGTCGGCGACCTATAATGGATGCTGTTAATGAATTGCTGACGCCTATAACTCGACAGGGACATTACGCTTTATCAAAAGTATCGTTGAGTGCAAAAACTAATGTCGTTAATCCTCAATTACATCATGCTTGGTTTTTGCTTAGTTATAACCGTGTCGATCTGGGGTGGTGGTTAATAGATAAGTGCACTTTAGATCAGCTTGCAAGTGGCTACTATGGTAGCTGCTCTAGTGCGCTAAAGTCTCCTATGAGAGCACCGAGTCAGTCTGAATTTCGCTTAGTTAAACGTTTGATGATGGCGGTGATAAAAACACTGCCGATAACGGAGATAGATGAAGAAAAACTGGAGCTGGAATTGGTGATGAATACCACACCGATTAAAGCGCCAGTGTGCTGTGAGTTATCTTTCCCTGCTGCCCATGCAGGTCCTTCAATCTGCTTTTATATGGCAGAGTACCTATTAGAGTTGATGGCTGAACAGCCAAGCCAATATCAGGCTGATCCAGCCTTATCTGAAAAGTTGGCGCATCGACTCAAACAGATCCCATTGCGAACATTACTCGAATTGGGGCATCAGAGCATGCCTGTTACTTCTCTACAGAGTTTGGTTGTTGGCGATATTCTGCCGATGAATTTGCATTCTCGCTGCCCTGTTACCGTGGGTAAACGTCCACTTTTTTACGCCACAGTTCATACCCATGAGGGACAGATGGTGGCCAAATTGACCCAAGAAGCCTTTCAAATGGAGGAACAATCCAATGGCTGAACATAATATTCTACAAGATGAAGACTTTTTACTCGATGATGATTTTTTTGCCGATGAGCAAAGCCGTGAGCCAAAAGTTCAAGCTAAGCCGGTAAGAGATATGTCTTTTTTCAATCAGCTTCCGGTACATGTGACTTTAGAGCTTGCTAGCGTAGAGATGTCTCTCGGCGAGTTGGCACAGATGGGTGAAGGTGATGTTGTGGCACTCGATCGTATGGTGGGAGAGCCATTGGATATTAGAGTTAATGGTGCCTTATTAGGACGTGGGGAAGTAGTTGAAGTGAATGGTCGTTATGGTGTGCGCTTGCTCGAAGTGGAAGCGACCAGCCTAACTGGAGCTGTTGACTAACTATGTGGCGAGTGTTGCTGGTTTTTGGGTTGTGTTTTTCATCGGCGGCTTATGCGAGTGATGGATTAACGTTATTTTCTCTAGCTGATGGTGATAAGACACAAGCTGTGAGTGTAAAGCTGGAAATCTTAGCCTTGATGACAGTGCTGAGTTTTCTGCCCGCATTATTAATGATGCTCACCAGCTTCACTCGAATAATTGTAGTGTTAGCCATTCTACGTCAAGCCTTAGGTTTGCAGCAAAGCCCGCCAAACAAGGTATTAATCGGTATCGCTTTAGTGATGACCATTTTTATTATGCGACCCGTTGGACAAGAGATCTATGACGATGCTTTTCTACCCTACGATATGGGGCAGATAGAGCTTCCTGAGGCTGTGGCACGTGGCGAGGTGCCATTGCGTCAATTTATGTTGGCGCAAACCCGAGAAACTGATCTTGAGCAGATGCTAAAAATTGCTGATGAACCTACCATATTAACCGCTGATGAAATCCCCTTTTTTGTACTCATGCCTGCATTTGTATTGAGCGAGTTAAAGACGGCATTCCAGATTGGTTTCCTGCTGTTTTTACCTTTTTTGGTGATCGATCTGGTGGTCGCCAGCGTGCTGATGTCTATGGGGATGATGATGCTGTCGCCACTAATTATCTCTTTGCCCTTTAAATTAATGGTGTTTGTGTTAGTCGATGGTTGGTCGATGACGGTGAGTACCTTGGTGGCAAGTTATGGTTAGCGCATTGTTTAATCGTAATATTTGTCCGCAGAGAGATTGTTGATGAAGACAGTTAATAATGATGAAACACTTAATATTTCAATCATAGACATGATTTACCTGACGTTGAGTTTATTGGTGTCAGCGTTAGTTATATTCAATGATTGGCCGGCAGTGATTAGCTTTTTGATCAATAGAGTCGCTTAGCGCAATGGGTGTAAATGAACTCACAGCGCTATTTGCTGAAGCTATCTTTCTTGTCGTCGCTATGGTGGGCGTTTTGGTTGTACCAGGGTTAATGGTCGGCTTGTTTATTGCGGTTTTTCAAGCAGCGACTCAGGTGAATGAACAAACTCTTAGCTTTTTACCAAGGCTGGTGATCACTTTATTGATGGTTGTGTTTGCGGGAGAGTGGTTGCTGATGAAAATTTGCGACTTTTTTGATCGCTTATTTCTAAATATTCCCCATCTTATTGGCTGAGGACGAATAGCTTGTTATCGCTTACCTCAATCCAGAATAGCAGTGTTATCGAAACCTCTTATTGGCTATGTATGGCTCGTTTACCGTTATTGAACCTAGTCCATCTGGAGGCTGCTAAAGCTTACCGGATAAGGAGGTATATTTGCTGTCACTGACCTCTGTCCAGATAAGTACTTTTATTGGTACGTTTTGGTGGCCATTTTGCCGCATTATGGGGGCATTTATGGTGATGCCTTTTCTGGGTAATAACTACATTCCTGCCACGGTTCGTATCCTATTAGCTCTTAGTATATCGGCGCTAATCGCCCCTATGCTACCGCCTTTTCCGGAGGTTGATGCAGTCTCTTTTCAGGCATTGATATTAGGGCTAGAACAATTGCTAATTGGTTTTATGCTGGCACTATTCTTGTCCATTATGATCCATGTTTTAACCTTATTTGGCGCGATGATGTCGATGCAAATGGGCTTGTCGATGGCGGTGATGAATGACCCGTCCAGTGGTGGCTCAAACCCCATTCTTGGACTGTGGTTTATGTTATATGGCACGCTGTTATTTTTAGCACTAGATGGCCATTTGGTGGCCATTGGCATCTTAGTGGATAGTTTTAGGTTGTGGCCAATTGGGATGGGCGTGTTTGATTTACCCTTAATGGGACTCATTGCGCGTTTCTCTTGGATTTTTGCCGCCGCTTTTATGTTGGCACTGCCTGCTATTCTGGCCATGTTAGTGGTCAATCTTACCTTTGGTGTATTGAGCCGCGCTGCACCGTCATTAAATGTATTCGCCTTAGGCTTTCCTATGTCGATGTTGATGGGGTTGCTATGCGTATTTTTCTCATTCAGTGGATTACCGACTCGTTATAGCGACCTCTGTTTAGATGCGTTATCTGCTATGTACCAGTTTATTGGTGGTACAGCGTGAGCAATAAAGACTCTGGCCAGAGTAAAACAGAAAAAGCGACCCCGCAGAAATTAAAGAATGCCCGTGAACAGGGGCAGGTTCCACGCTCAAAAGATCTGGCTTCTTCGGCGTTGATCATCGGGTGTTCTCTATTACTGACAACAACGGCTGATTGGATTGCCGCTAAGGTTGCAGCAATGACACGAATCAATATGTCATTTACCAAAGCGCAGCTGGATGAGCCCGGAATGATGACGCGCCATTTAGCCTACTCCCTATTGGAAGTGTTAAATATTCTTGGGCCACTGTTTTTGATGGTGGCGTTAATTGCCATGGTGGCTGGCGCTATGCCGGGGGGGCCGATACTTAACTTTAACAATGCTAACTTTAAATACAGCCGTATCGACCCGATTGCTGGATTGGGGCGGATGGCGTCGGTTAAGTCGTTGGTTGAGTTGGTAAAATCCATTCTAAAAATAGTCTTGCTTATTGGTATCATGCTGCTGTTTTTGCAGAAGAACTTTCAAGCCTTGATGGCAGTGAGTCAGCTGCCTATCGACGAAGCCGTTACGCGCGGTATTGAGATGTTGAGTTTGGCTATGCTCTATATGGGGTTAGGTCTGCTGGTGATCACTTTTATCGATGTGCCGTATCAGTATTGGCATCATCATAAAGAGCTAAGAATGTCACTGCAAGAAGTGAAAGATGAGCATAAGCAGCAAGATGGTAAACCTGAAATCAAGGCTAAGATCCGCCAAATGCAGCAACGTCTTAGCCGTTCACGAGCCGATATTTCGGTGCCTAAAGCCGACGTATTATTAGTTAACCCAAGTCATTATGCGGTCGCGCTTAAATATGACATGACCAAGGCTGATGCGCCTTATGTATTGGCTAAGGGCACCGATGAGTTAGCGCTCTATATGCGTGATATTGCTAAGCGTAGTGGGGTCGAGGTCATTGAATTACCACCACTGACTCGTGCCATCTACTACTCGACTCAAATTGAACAGCAGATCCCAGCGGGCTTATTTGTCGCTATCGCCCACATTCTGAGTTATGTGATGCAACTGAGAGCGGCAAGACAAGGCAAACAGGCTAAGCCTGAGCCTTTGCCACACTTCTATATTCCTAAAAATTTACAACATGATTAAAGGTTATTTGTATTAATGAACTGGTTTAAGCGTACTTTTGCCGGTAGCCCAGGCTATATCGGCATTCCAATCATGCTACTTGCAGTCTTGGCTATGGTGATCTTGCCATTGCCGCCATGGTTATTGGATATCTTATTTACCTTCAATATTGTGCTCGCAGTGATGGTGCTATTGGTGGGTGTTTCAATTCGTAGGCCATTAGAGTTTTCGGTATTCCCGACCGTCTTGCTGCTTGCGACTTTACTGCGTTTAACGCTAAACGTGGCCTCGACTCGAGTGGTATTGATTGAAGGCCATGAAGGGGGAGATGCTGCAGGTAAAGTGATTCAGGCCTTTGGTGAGGTGGTGATCGGCGGCAACTATGTTGTCGGTGCGGTGATTTTCTTAATCTTGATGATCATTAACTTTGTGGTGATCACCAAAGGTGGCGAGCGAATTTCAGAGGTGTCGGCACGTTTCACCCTAGACGCTTTGCCCGGTAAGCAGATGGCAATTGATGCCGACCTGAATGCCGGTGTATTGTCACAGGATCAGGCCAGAGATAGACGTCAAGAGGTTGCGCGTGAAGCCGACTTCTATGGCTCGATGGATGGTGCCTCTAAGTTTGTGCGTGGTGACGCGATTGCCAGTATTTTGATCTTAGTGATTAATATGCTCGGTGGTTTGGCGATCGGTATTTTCATGCATGATCTCAGCACCAGTGAAGCATTTAAGACCTATGCATTATTGACGATTGGTGATGGCTTGGTAGCGCAAATACCGTCGTTGCTACTCGCAACCGCTGCCGCAATTATCGTAACGCGTGTCTCTGATGCTGAAGAGATGCCAGAGCAATTGCGTCAGCAGTTGTTGGCAAACCCTAAAACGTTAGTCACCTCAGCGGGGGTCATGTTTATTCTTGGCATCGTGCCTGGTATGCCAACGTTTGTGTTCTTGTCATTTGCTGTCATCTTAGGATTTGTGGCTTGGAAGCAGAGTCAACTTCAGCCAGAAATTGCTGAATCTAAAGTAGAACAATTACGGGAAACTAGCCTAAGTGAACCTTCGGCGCCGAGTTGGGACGCACTGCCTTATACCGATTTAATCGAGGTACGTTTAGGTTATCGCTTGGTGCATTTAGTTGAGCGCAGCAAAGGCGCTGAACTGCAAAAGCGTTTAACCGGGATCCGTCGCACCTTGTCTGAGCAGGCGGGTTTTTTGCTGTCTGAAGTGCGGGTCCGCGATAACTTGTCGCTGGCTCCCAATGCATACCAGATTAATTTGATGGGGAACCCGGTCGTTACCGCAGAGCTGGAACCTGAACGTCTAATGGCGATTAAGAGTGGCCCTGTGTTTGGTGATATAGATGGAGTCATCACCAAGGAGCCAGCCTATCAGATGGATGCCATCTGGATTGAGCAAGACAATAAAGCTAAAGCGCTAAACCTTGGGTACTCCGTGGTGGATAACGCTACGGTTATTGCAACTCATGTGAGTAAGCTTATTCGTGAGTCGTTGCCTGATATGTTGCAGCATGATGATGTGCTTGCCTTGAGTGACCGCTTAGCCAAGCAAAGTCCAAAATTGGCTGAGTCACTCAATAGCGCCCTAACGCCAATTTTACAGTTGAAGGTGTATCGTTTACTGCTTAAAGAGCAGGTGTCGCTGAAAGATATTCGCACCATTGCCACCACTTTGCTTGATTGCAGTGAAAATAGTAAAGATCCTGTGTTGCTTGCAGCCGATGTACGCTGCGCGCTGCGTCACTCTATTTTGCATTCTATTGTGGGTACTGAGCCTAAGCTCAATGTCATGACTCTGGCACCTGAACTAGAACAAACTCTGATGTCAGCGCTTAATCAATCTCAGCAGCAAGGTAAAGGCTCGCTCGATAGTTTTCCGGTCGATCCTCAATTGCTGGCCCAGTTGCAGCAACGTATGCCGCAGTTATTGGCGCAAGCAAAAGAGCATGGCCACAGTCCGCTATTGTTGGTGTCACCGCAATTACGGCCTATCTTGGCTCGCTATGCGCTAGCCTTTGCTCGCGGGCTACATGTGCTGTCTTATAATGAGATCCCAGAGACTCGGGAGCTAATGGTTGCAGGGCAGTTAGGTTAATTGAACACAAAAAAGGGATAGCGCCGCGCTATCCCTTTTTTAATTTTGGATTAAACGTTAGCGTGTTTGCTGTAGAAAGCTGAGCAATACGTTGAGCGCTTGATTACGTGGCTTATCACGTTCCATAAAGATCTCATGGCGGGCATAAGGGATTTTAGTCAGCTTACATAAGCCGTTAATCGCTCGTTTTTGCGCGCGATTATCGACGATTGTGTCTTCTTCCGCTTGCAGGATCAGTAAAGGGATTTGACTATTTCGTGCGGCATCTTCCGCTCGTGCGGCTGCGTCGATTGATTCGACCAACCAATGATTAGTCGGTGAGCCTAACTGCAGTTGTGGGGTTTTCTGATACAGTTCACGATAATCGTCATAACGCAGTTTACTATTTGTCAGGTCGTTCTTATCAAATGGCTCGGCATGGTATCCCTTGCCGCCCAAGATATAGTTGGGTTGCTGATGGTTATCGAGCAATGAGGCTAACCCGCGGATAAAACCTCTAGGCAGAGGCAGTTTTATGCCGTACATAGGGGCCGAAAATACTGCCGCTTTAAAGGTTGCTGGATGCTGCTGTAGATACAGAGTGCCAATGGCTCCCCCCATAGAGTGGCCAACAAGATAATAGTTTTCGCTTGGTATTGGTTTCACAATATGAGTGACAAATTCTGCGAAATCGTCGATATATCGCTGGAACTTGTCGATATATCCCAGATGCGGATTAGCGGTCGTGCGTGCCGACAGGCCCTGACCTCGATGATCGATTGCAAATAAACTATAGCCTTGCTGGTAAAGATCAAACATCAATTCTTTATACTTTAGGTAAGATTCCACCCGGCCATTGCTAAGTACAATGGTGCCAATGCTATTCGGGTGAGTTATTTTGGCGTAAGCCAAAGTGATGTCGTCACGAGTCTTAAATGTGGCTTGGGTGACCTGTTGCCAAAAGACTTTTTGCTCAGGACTATTTAAATGGTGCTCAGATGAAAAATTGGCAATTTGCGTATTCGTCATATAAGCCTCTGTAGCTATCGACATGGCATAAGTTCTATTAGGTGATCTTGCATGCAGTGTAACAAACTTGTTCGATAGATTGGCAGAGACGAATTAAGATTAATCAATAAATAAGGCCGCAAGCGCGGCCTTATTCTATTGTGGGTAAGTTTAGATTTGTGCTTTCTGTTGCTCGATAAAATCGTTTATCTGCTGCTCCAGTATCGACATAGGTACAGACCCATTTGCTAATATGGCGTCATGGAAGGCGCGAATATCGAAGTGCTCACCGAGCTCAGCTTCAGCCTGAGCGCGCAGACGTTTAATTGTCAGTTCGCCAATCTTGTATGACAGGGCTTGTCCTGGCCAGTTAATGTAGCGGTCAATCTCTGTGGTGACGTTATGCATCGACAATGCTGTATTGCTGGCCATAAAGTCTATTGCTTGCTGGCGAGTCCAGCCCTTAGCGTGCATGCCGGTATCGACGACTAGACGCGCAGCGCGCCACATTTCGTAGGTTAAGCGGCCAAAGTTGCTATAAGGGTCTTGGTAGAAACCAGCTTCTAGGCCGAGATATTCAGAATACAGCCCCCAACCTTCACCAAAAGCCGAGATATAACTGTAGCGGCGAAAATCTGGCAGGTTGGTTAGCTCTTGGTTTAGAGCTATCTGCAGGTGATGCCCAGGCACTGCTTCGTGTAGGGTTAGCGCTTCCATTTCGTATAGTGGACGTTTATCTAGGGCATAGGTATTGACCCAGTAATAACCCGGCTCATCATCGCGGCTTGAACCTGAATAGCGTCCAGTGGTGTATTTAGGGGCGATTTGTGCAGGAACAGGTTCAATACCGTAAGGCTGACGCGGTAGTTTGCCAAAATACTTTGGCAGCATGGCATCGGCTTTCTTGGCGATAAAGGCCGCTTCTTTTAGCAGTTCTTCTGCTGTTTTAGGGTAAAACTGTGGATCGGTTCTTAAAAAGTGCAGGAACTCGGCAAAACTGCCCTCAAAGCCAACTTGTTCGATGATTTGCTGCATCTCACCGCGAATGCGCTTCACTTCTTGTAAGCCTAGTTGATGTACTTCATCTGATGTCATCGCTAAAGTGGTGTAATAGCGTACGCGGTTTTCATAGAGGGCTTCACCCTCGGGAAGATCATAGGTGGCGATGCTTATCCGGGTGTTAGGAATATATTCGATGGTGATGAAATCGAAGAAGGCCTGGTATTGGGGCAACACTGTGCTTTGGATTAAGGTGCGACCTTGCTGCGTTAATTGGGCTTTTTCTGCCTCGGTAAAGTGCGATGGATACTGAGTAAATGGTTTGAAGTAACCACTGTCTTCAACTGGCACGATAAAGGCTGTAATGCTGGTTTCAAAGCCTTTTAGCGTCGCTTTAGCTGGCGTGATACCGCTTGCGAGTCCCTGCTTTAACCAATAGATTTGCTGCTCAAAATAGTTAGGCAGTGCTTGCAGTTGCTTAATATAGTTTTGATAGTCTTCGACTTTAGCAAAGCGTCCCTTAGCTATCGAGGCGATATAGGCATGAAATCCTCCTTCGGCCGATATGGGCATGTAATGATCTTTGTAGCGATATTGGTCAACATCGTTTTGCAGTTGGTCTTGCAGGATCTGCGCGTTAATTGCATCTTCTTTACTTAAGCTATTTTTGTCTATCTTTACTAATTGCTGCAACAACACTTGCTTGCGCTGATCGAGTGCTTCAAGTGTGGCGGGGGACAAGTCTTGTAGCTTTCCGGCTGCACTCTTGTTACCCAGTGAATAGGCGAAGCTTGGGCTTGAGTCTAAGGAGATTTGCCAAGCGGCATCGATAAGTGATTGTAGCTGGGTATTACTGGCAACTTGTTGGGTGCTGACACCTTGTTGTGGGGCGGTTGTTGTCGTAGTTTGGCAGGCACTTAGGCCTAATACCAACACAGAGGGAAGTAGGTACTTATACATAAACTGTCCATTATTGTTTTAATTTTCAGCTTGATTATGCCGTCACAGCTTACAAAGATCACCAATGAAAATTAAACTAAATGTGACTAGAAGTGTTTGCAGGTTTGGGGGAAAGGAGTCACTAAGAGCATTTTTGGACTTATAGATACAAAAAAACCGGCTAATGCCGGTTTTTTTTGTATCTAACGCAAGATTAGATAACGCGAGAGAACTGCTGTTGTCTTGCTTTCTCACGGTAGTAAACATCGAAACAGATGCAGATATTACGGATCAATAGGCGGCCTGTTGGGCTGATAGTGATCTTGCGGTCTGTGATGTCGACTAATTTATCATCGATAAAGGTTTGCAGCAGCTTTAAATCTTCTGCGAAGTACTCTTCGAAGTTGATGTTCAGCTTCTCTTCAATTAACGCCATATCGAGGTCGAAGTGACAGATTAGCTGCTTGATAACTACACGACGAATTTCATCGTCACGGTTTAAGCTACAGCCTTTCCAGAGCGCATGACCATTAGCATCGATTGATTCGAAGTATGGGCGAATGTCTTTTTGGTTCTGTGCATAACAATCGCCAATTTGGCTGATTGATGACACACCAAGACCTAACAGATCACACTCTTCTTGAGTCGTGTAACCTTGGAAGTTACGGTGCAGACGTCCTTCGTTCTGTAAGATTGAAAGCTCATCATCTGGCTTAGCAAAGTGGTCCATACCAATGTATTGGTAACCCGCCCCCGTTAAGGTCTCGATAGTTTGATGCAACATATCAAGCTTTTGCTGTGGCGACGCTAAGTCTTCATCTTTAATCTTACGCTGCGCCGCAAAACGTGATGGCAGGTGAGCGTAGTTAAATACAGATAGGCGATCTGGATTCAAATCTAGAACGCGTTGCATGGTTTCAGCAAATGTTTCAGGCGTCTGGTGTGGCAAACCATAGATCAGGTCGATGTTAGTTGAAACAAAGCCTAGCTCTTTGGCGCGCGCCATCAGGTCGAAGATAAACTGCTCGTCTTGCTCGCGGTTTACTGCGATCTGTACCTTCTTATTGAAATCCTGAACACCGATAGAAATACGGTTGAAACCGGCTTCTTTAAGGGTGTCTAGCATTGAAAGTTCGATTTCACGTGGATCGACTTCAATTGAGTATTCGCCCACATCGGCAACATTAAAGTTGGCTTTGATGAGTGCTGATAGCTTAAGGATTTGCTCAGGCGTTAGGAATGTCGGTGTACCGCCACCCCAATGAATTTGGGTCACTAAATAATCTTTAAACAGAGGTGCACGTTTAACGATTTCTGCCGCTAGGTATTCAATATACTGATCGGCTTTATGCTGGTGGCGAGTGATGACTTTATTGCAGCCACAGTAGTAACAAAGCTTGGCGCAGAAAGGAATGTGAATATACAGTGAAAGTTTGTCACTCTTGCTGTTCTTAATCGAAGTCAGCAATTTTTCCTCGGTAAACGAATCATCGAATTCCAAGGCCGTCGGATAAGAAGTATAACGTGGACCGCTATAATTGTACTTTTCGATCATTGACTGATCCCAACTAATTGGGGTGGGCTGCTTCAAGGCGTGTCCTCCGGCGTATAGTTTAGCAACATGTGAAGTATGCATGGTTATTTGTTGAATAACCTTGATCCATGTTGTAAAAATTTAATGTGGGTAGCAAAGTATGACTGAATATCGCTGAAAATAAGGTATCTGTCTGTGCTCTTTAGAAGATTTTGTGCACAGACTCACCCTATATAAGCAAAATAGGCCATATCTGCGACTTAGATTCGGCCTTTAATGACTGCAAGCTCTATGTCGTCTTCAGCTCTAGTGGAGTGATTCTGACTTAAATTCACTCAGTAGTTTGGCTTCTTCGAGGATTTTTGCCTCTAATTCACCTTCTGAACGCATGCGAGCGTAATCTAGCTTCATGCGCTGCTGTTTATCTAAGCTTTTACGCTGTTCTTTGATTGGATGCGCTTTGATGACGTCGAAATGGGCAAACGTAGCTGGGTATTGGCTCTCAACAAGCTCAGCCATACCGATGAGTTGAAAAAGCTTTGCGATACGCATTACGCCTTCAGATAACTCACAGCGCTCTTGTAGCATAGCGGTTGCGATATATCGGATATTGTCGAGCAGTTCGTCTGATTTGGCTTTAGCGGCTTGTGCTTGCTCTTGTTCGCGTTTTAATTGGCGCTGTTTTTGTTTGCGAACTTGAATAAGCAGGTAGGTCGCATAAGCAGTCAGCGCGGCGATGATAAGTACGCCGAGCACAATAAAGGCAGTTGTCATACTAAACCCTAGTTGGTAGGAGTGGGATACAGGTGGTGATTATGGATAAAAAAATGGCATCAATAAAGATGCCATAGATTTTATATATACGAATTTAGTCTTTGTCGAAGTAGTCTTTTAACAGATCTGCACCAGACTCGAACTTATCAAATAGGTCGTCATCACTAACGGCCTTTTTGTTTTTCGGCGCATGGTCTTCTTCGTCATTAATGCCGAGTCTGTCCATTAGGGCTTCAATTTGGTTTAACTGCTTGTTTAACCAAGTTTGATCGTCTTGACTGAGATTTTTACCTTCTTCAAGCATATCGAGTAGGCTATTGAGTCTTGGATCTTCCTCAAGCTTCAATAATTTCTGCTCATCAGTCAGTTTCGGCCCTTTTGGCTTCTTCTCAACTTTCACTTCAGCAGCGATATTCAGTTGAACTGGCTTTTTGCTGCCGTGACGTGGGTCTGCATTCTTAGCTTTACCACCGTTAGCTTGGCTTTCAATCATCGAAGCGTTATGACGACTTCCCGCTTTATTGCCAGCAACTTGTTTTTTGCCTGCAAGAACTCGATCTTTCTTCTTGGTTCTTGGGGCTAATTTAGGAGCATTTTCGTTGCTCTTACGCGTTTTCTTACTACGGGACATGATTGCTTATCTCGATAACTTTAAAGACTCTATTGCTGCAAAGCGGCTTAGCTCATGCAACAACGGAAGTTTGGTCGCGTGTTATATCAGATCCTGATGGTTTTTGCACCAGAATGAGATCATTTGCTGCAAATAATAGCTTAAAACCGACCTTGTTTGCTAGGAACTCAAAGGTTGCTTGCTGATAAAAGCTGACATGAGTCAGATTATTCTTATGGTGCCACTTATCAAATGCACTCAATTGACTGAGTAATGGTGTGCAAATTGCCATCCAGCCACCGGGTTTAAGTAAGTGGCTAAGCAGCTCCCATTCTTTATAGGGAAAGCGGAAATGCTCAAACACTCGATAACAGCAGATGAAGTCATATTCTTGCTTAAGGGAACGGTTCCACGGTGCAAGACTGGGGTCATACTGGTTGAGTTGATGACCTTTTTTACTGATTTTCAGTAAGGTTTTGCTGTCTAGAGTGCGGCCAAAGTTAAGGCCTAATAAAGGTGTGTGCCCATCTTCACACTGCTCGATAAGCTCCAGGATAAAACGCGCGAGTGATTTTTGTTTATTACTGGCTAGTCGGTACTTTTGCTGCTCAGCGCTAGGGGGGAGGTGTGAGTTAGCGTCGGCAAATACCAGCTGGCATTGGTGGCAATGATACAGGCAGCGCTTTTTGTCGGCGAAAAACCGTACGGTATTATCACTATGACAAAGAGGGCATCTGCGCATATATTAGCTAAACCAATGACTTAATTAATTTGAGTATAAATGAAGATAGTAGAGCGAGAAATAAAAAAAGGCGACAGATTAATCTGTCGCCTCTATAAAAGTGCCAATCGGCACCAATTCTGATTTCAAGTATCCATACTTGCTATGTGACTATCCCGGTCAATATCCATCTTATTTTTTGTCTGCTTTCCATGCATGTCTTTTAGTTGGTGGTCTTCCCGACACTTTATTTTTAGACCTGTCGCCTTCCTGACAACAGTTTCCGTAGATGGTCTTTAAAGACACATCCTAATTTTTATTCGTCCATCCAATGACGCCTAAGTAACCATCCCTGTATATTTTTTTAAGTATCTTCCAGTGATAACAAGCTTCCCGCAAGTGCATCCTAAGCAATAGCTTCCTATGCTGTATCTGTATCCTACAAATACGTTCCTGTTGGTGCTGTTTCTCTGAATGTAAGGTTTAATGCTAAATAGCGATATTGGCCTTCCTAACCAATCCTTACTAAAATTCTTACGACCTGGACTTCAAATTGAAATCTCGACTCTTATTATTTTTAGAGAGTGGTCTCAATAATATTATTATTATTATTTAGTTAATTTATTCTTATATCTTAAACGTACAAATACCGAAATCTGATAGTTATTATTAAATAATTTATTGTACTAACAGTTGGGTTCATCTCGGTACGGGGGCTATTTAAACCTAAATCTGTGATCTCTGTCAAGGGGGTTTTGCGCGTAGTTTACGTAAACGTAAACATAATGATATAAAAAAGGACGGGTTTGCCGTCCTCTTAAGATGTAGCTAATATTTACTTAAGGCTTGATATATATTTAGATAATGCGTCAATGTCATCGCTATTTAGCTTTTTCGCGATGTCTTGCATCATGCCATTTAAGTCGTTGTTACGATTTGTATCGTGGAACTTATTTAGCTGGATCTTGATATAATTGGCATGTTGGGCATCGATTGCAGGGAAGCCTGCAAGTTCAGCACCTTTACCACCAGGTCCATGACACGCAATACACGCTGTGATGCCACGTGCTGCATCGCCATTCTTATAGAGTTGCGCACCGAGCTCTGGGACATCTTTAACTTCGATATCTTTCTTAGCTTGGCTAGCATAAAATGCAGAGATATCTGCAATGTCTTGATCGCTAAGCGCGACAGACATGCCACCCATGATAGGGTCCATACGACCTTCTTTTCCGCCAGTCTGTGCTGCACTGCGGAAATCATGTAATTGTTTTTCTAGGTATGTACTGTGTTGACCAGCAAGGTTTGGGTACATGTCTATCATGCTGTTGCCGTCAACACCGTGGCAAGCAGAACAAACGATGGCTTTAGTTTTTCCGGCTTCGGCATTTCCTTCTGCCATTGCAGGTGAAGAGATTGTGGCTAAAACAGACAGCGCAAGAGCTAACTTTTTCATGGCGTTCCAACTTCTTATTAAAATATTTGTCTTGAGCTTACTAGGAAGACCCGCAAGCGTGATAAAATGTATTTTATGTGATCGGGGTAATATTTTACACGAAATTGTGAAAATGTAAGCAACTCTTCGATATTTAACCAAGTTAGTTGAAAAAAGTTTTGGAGTTAATTGTGAGTGAATCTCGTATCGATTTCCGTAAAGCAGAGTTTTTAATTAGTGCGCCAGATATTGCGCACTTGAATGAATACCTCCCTGGCGACGTTGGGGTAGAAATTGCGTTTGCGGGTCGTTCTAACGCGGGTAAGTCGAGTGCTCTGAATTTACTGTCGGAGCAAAAAATTGCTCGAACCAGTAAAACACCTGGACGTACGCAGTTAATTAACGTTTTTAAGTTGGATAAGCACCGCCGTCTGGTCGACTTACCAGGTTATGGTTTTGCTCAAGTACCTTTAGCACTTAAACTTAAGTGGCAGCAGGCGTTGGGTGAATACTTGCTTAAGCGTGATTGTTTGAGCGGCGTTGTCGTACTGATGGATATTCGTCATCCGCTAAAAGATCTTGATATGCAGATGATTGAGTGGGCCGTTGAAAGCCATATCCCTGTTTTAGCGCTATTAACTAAAGCTGATAAGCTTGGTCAAAGCGCCAGAATGAAGATGGTTAACGAAGTTCGTAAGAAACTGAGCAACTTCGAAGATGCTGTAAAGGTTGAGCCTTTTTCTTCATTAAAAGGAATTGGTAAGAGCAAGGTGCTCGGTATTCTTGATGGTTGGTGTAAGCCTGAATGGTTGATGCAACAAATTCAAGCCGATGCGATAGCTGCTCAATCAGAAGCTGGCAAAGAGTAACTTTTACGTCAGGCCAAACTGATACATAACGCTCCTTTTAAGGGGCGTTTTTTTTGGTATTTTTTTAGAAAAAATAGTGAAAATGAGGCAAAAAAAAACCGACGGAAAAACCATCGGCGTAAAATAGCTCTTTTGGGGAGAAGCTAAATTCAACAAGACTCAAGTTCAATCAAACAGTGTTGATATCGCTCAATGAACACAGCATAACTCGAATTTTATTCAATTTAAAGTAATTACTCTAAAATTTATTTCGGACGAAAAAAAGCCCCAGCAAATTAGATTTGCTGAGGCGCCATAATTTGGCCATTTACTACAGAGTAGTAAACGTAAAAAAAGGTCTGAAAGATAGAACATCTTAACCTCTGTACCCTACGCAGAGAATATTACTCCATTAACCGCTATATGAAAAACTGTTTTTGTAAAAAACACACAATAATGTGATGAATATCTCAACTTGTGCTCAATAAAAGCACAGTTATTGATCGAAATATTTCATATAAACATCTAATTTTAAAGTTGATACTTGCTGTTCTAGCTTAAAAATATCACAGCGGTTCTGGCGCGGATCTGAGAGTGTATAGTGCTGCAAAAAATAGGATGGGAAGAAGAGATAAAAAAGCTGACAGTGTGGGACTGTCAGCTAATGTCATTGCGCTTAATTTGATTGGCAGCAAATTAGTGAGCTTGTTCCCAGTTGTCACCAAGTCCAGCTTCTGCGAGTAGTTCTACATCGAGTTTTGCCGCAGCGGCCATTAGCTCACACACCTTAGCTTGTAAGCTGTCTGCTTTGGCTTCATCGACTTCAAACACCAATTCATCGTGCACCTGCATGATCATGATGATTTCGCCGTTTGTTTCAGTTTCAATCCAGTTAGCAATATTGATCATTGCCTTTTTGATAATGTCAGCAGCTGTGCCTTGCATAGGTGCGTTGATCGCAGCACGTTCGGCCGCTTGTCTGCGCATAGCATTTCTATCTTTAATAGCAGGTAGGTAAAGACGACGACCAAATAGTGTCGATACATAACCGAGATCGGCTGCTATAGCGCGGGTTTCTTCCATATACTTGAGCACGCCTGGGTAGCGCTTAAAGTAAGTGTCGATATAGCTTTGTGCTTCAGCGCGAGGAATATCAAGCTGCTTGGCTAAGCCAAATGCCGACATACCATAAATTAAACCGAAGTTAACCGCTTTCGCGCGGCGACGCTGATCTGAGCTTACCTCGCTAAAATCGACATCGAAGACCTCTGCCGCAGTTGCTTTATGGATATCTTTTCCTTCGGCAAAGGCGGTGAGTAGCCCCTTGTCTTGTGATAGGTGAGCCATAATTCTAAGTTCGATTTGCGAGTAGTCGGCCGCGAGGATCTTTTTACCCTCAGGTGCGATAAATGCGTGGCGAATGCGGCGCCCCTCTTCGGTACGAATTGGGATGTTCTGCAAGTTAGGTTCACTTGATGACAAACGACCCGTGGCTGCATTCGCTTGATGATAGCTAGTATGTACTCGACCTGTTTGAGCATTAACCATCAATGGTAGTTTATCTGTGTAGGTGCTCTTTAGCTTTGCAAGGCTACGGTGCTCTAAGATGATCTTAGGTAGCGGGTAATCTAGCGCAAGCTCAACCAGCACTTCTTCTGCTGTTGACGGCGCACCCTTAGGGGTTTTCTTGATAATCGGGTAGCCGAGTTTTTCAAAAAACAATTCTTGTAGCTGCTTGGGAGAGCTGAGGTTAAATGCTTGGCCTGCGATCTCGTGAGCCTTGTGTTCGAGCTCATCAATTTTGCGCGCTAGCTCTTCACTTTGTTGACCTAGCAACATGCTATCGATCAATACACCCTGGCGCTCGATATTCGATAAAGTATTGATCAGTGGCAACTCAACATCAGTCAATACGCTGGCAAGTTCTGGCAGTTTTTCTAGTCTCGACCAAAGGTGCTGATGCAGGCGCAGGGTGATATCGGCATCTTCTGCGGCATATGGCGCGGCTGTTTCAAGTGGAATTTGGTTAAAGGTGATCTGTTTAACCCCTTTACCTGCAATTTCTTCGAAACTGATGTTCTTGTGGCCAAGGTACTTAAGCGCTAAATCATCCATATTGTGCTTTGAAGCGACAGAGTTAAACACGTAAGACTCAAGCATGGTGTCAAATTGTACACCGCGTAGGGTAATTCCTGCATTAGCCAAAATGCTGATGTCATACTTAAGGTTTTGGCCAACTTTTTTAAGATTTTCATCTTCAAGTAGTGGCTGCAGCTTTTCAAACACAACGGCTTTATCTAGTTGCTCTGGTGCATCAACGTAGTCATGAGCAATCGGCAAATAAGCGGCTTTACCTGCTTCAACCGCAAAAGAGATCCCGACTAGCTTGGCTTCCATGTAGTTAAGGCTTGTGGTTTCCGTATCAATGGCAACCAGCTCGGCAGACTTTAATTTTTCAATCCAGCTGTCGAGTTGTTCTAGGGTAAGAATTGTCTCGTACTCAACTGCGATATCAAGCTTTGCTGCTGGCGCATCATCTTCAGAGTCCGCAGCCGTGGCTTTGTCGCCTTTGTTATCGAGTACTTCTGCTAACCAGCGTTTAAACTCCATCTCACCGTAACACTTAATGAGCTCGTCTTTATTTGCTGGCTCAATTGATAGTTGATGCCAATCTTGCTCAAGCTCTACGTCTAATTTGATGGTCGCTAGTTCATAACTTAGTTTGAGCATATCTGCATGCTCAATGATTTTAGCGGGCATTGTTTTAGAACCACGGAATCCGAGTTCAGGCATTTTCTCTGGAGCCGCTAAAATCTGTTCAACACTCCCCGCTCCGGTTAGCATTGCCAGCGCAGTTTTCTCTCCCACACCAGGTAAACCAGGAATGTTATCGGCTTTATCACCTTGCAAGGCTAATAGGTCGATGATTAATTCCGGACCGACGCCAAACTTTTCGGTAACCTCTGTAGGCCCCATGATGGTGTTGGTCATGGTATTGATTAGTGTGACATTATCATCAACTAACTGCGCCATATCTTTATCACCAGTACTGATAAGAACCGCGCGACCCTCTTTACTTGCTTGAGTTGCGATAGTACCAATCACGTCATCGGCTTCAACCCCTGAAATACACACTAGAGGTAAACCGAGCGCCTTAATGATTCTGTGTAGTGGTTCAATCTGATTGCGCAGATCATCAGGCATTGGCGGGCGCTGAGCCTTGTATTCTGAATACATGTCGTTGCGGAATGTTTTGCCTTTTGCGTCAAACACCACAGCCATTTGTGATGGCTTATATTGGTTAATCAGGCTGCGAAGCATATTGATTACGCCGTAGACGGCACCGGTTGCTTCCCCTTTAGAATTCGTTAGGTGAGGTGGTGCATAGTAAGCGCGGTAAAGGTAAGAAGAACCATCCACAAGAATTAAAGGGTTATCGGCAATTTTAGGCATAGTTTAGTATTCGTTTATCGGTATTCGATGATGGCGCTAGCATGCCATATAAGGGCAATTTCGGCCACGTAAAAATGTTACACAGCCTGTGGATAACTCTGTGAATGGAACCGGGTAACTCGATCTTGATAAAAAAGAGGAGTGAGAGCGGTAGCTCTTAAGTTGTTGAAAAATAGCCGATAAAATTAAATGTGTGAAGTGAGTTTTATTTTGGCTATTTGAACTAATTATGTGGACTTTTTATTTTTATGCGTATTTTGAACCCATTCCTTGGTTAAATATTATTCACTTGATAAAGTGTTGACCTAACTTAGCATGATAAATAATCTGATCAAGCGGTTTATTACAAATTTGTTAAAACAATATGATATATAAAGAGGCTTTTTAATGAAAAAAGTAGCAGTTCTTTTGAGTGGTAGCGGCGTTTATGATGGCACTGAGTTACATGAATCAGTTTTAGCGTTATTGGAGATCACTAAAGCCGGTGCAAGTTATCAATGTTTCGCGCCTAATATCCCTCAATACCATGTAGTGAATCATTTAACTGGCGAAGTGCAAGAGGGCGAAAGCCGCAATGTTTTAGTGGAGTCAGCAAGAATTGCTCGTGGTGAAATTAAAGCTGTAGACGAACTGAATATTAACGAATTTGACGCTTTGGTGATCCCCGGTGGTTTCGGTGCAGCCAAGAACTTATGTGATTTTGCGGTAACAGGGGCTGAACATTCGGTTGAACCCAGCGTTGAACGCTTTATTAAGCAGTTTGCCAGTGCCCATAAGCCGGTGGGCTTTATCTGTATCTCGCCAATTATGATCCCGAAACTGTACGGCCAAGGAGTATGTGGCACGATTGGTTCAGATGAGGGCACTGCAGCAGCCTTTGAACAGCAAGGCGGACAGCATCATGCCGTTTCTGTTGATGATATTGTGGTTGATGAGCAACACAAAGTTGTGAGTACCCCAGCCTATATGTTGGCCAGTAATATTGTTGAGGCGCACTCTGGGATCAGTAAATTAGTTACAAAAGTACTTGAGATGGCTTAGGGCTTAATATGAATAAAGCTTGCTGCTGTATTCTTTGTTAAGTGGTGATGATTGTTAGCCCGCAAGGAGCGGGCTATATGTTAGCTGTCTGTATAAAGGTGATATTCACGCTGAGTGCGTGCTTTAACATCACGTCAAGCCTCTTAAGCTATAGTTACGGCTAAAACTTGCGGGATTTACTGTCAATAAACCCTTGAATAACGCCAACAAGCAGACCACCAAGATGTGCCCCGTTAGCGATAGACAAGCCAAACATGTCGGTGAAGCCCAGTACCAGCCATAAAAGCATAAAACCGATATAAGCTGGTGGAAGCCCAATACCTGATTCTGGCCGCTTAACTCCCATTATCCACGTGTAACCGACAACAGCATAGACTACCCCCGACAATCCGCCGAAGTTTGGCCCTGCCATATAGTATTGCAAGATGTTAGGCAGAGTACCGCCAACGATGAGCAGAATAAACAGCGGGGTAAAGCCGATTTTATTTTCTATCTTGCCACCCAGGTACCACCACCACAGCAAGTTAAAGATAATATGCATGGCGGAGAAGTGCATTAGGCTGGGAGTAAAGATCCGCCAAAACTCACTTAGCGTTGCTGAAGGTGTCGCACCGAAAAATGATAATTGTTCAAAAATAGGGTTGGCAAACCCAAGACTCATTGCAGCATAGATGACGACACAGGTAAAAAAGACGAGCAGAGTCAGCGGGCCGGCCCCTGTTATAAACTGGCTAACGAGTTGCAGACTCGGATTACCGTAATCAAGCTTGGTGTGAGTATCGCCATTTTCCCAAGATGCTGCGAGATACTTTTCGTCATAGGGGTTATGAATAAAGGCTTGGTATTCACGGTGGGCTCTGTCGAAGTGATTTTGGTCATGGATCATCAGTGCCACACCTTGCTCGGTTGGCATCAGTTCGCAGTCAATGTGAAGCCCTTTTAGGTAGTCAATGAGAGCCTGCGCTGCTCGGCTATTGGGGAGCCTGCCAATCTCGATCATTAATTTACCCTCACGCTGGTTTATAGGTTGGCTTGGTGCCAGGCACTGTATCCGCCATCTAAGCTAAAGACGTCATCAAAGCCTTGCTCATTGAGGTAGGTCGCTGCACTTTGGCTACTAATTCCATGATAGCAAACTACTATGAGCGGCAGATCCATATCGGCATCGCTAATATAGTGGGCCAAGTTGTCATTGGTTAGATTAACCGCGCCAGTAATATGGCCTGCTTCATAGCTTGCCGCATCTCGGATATCGACGATTTGCAGCTCACTTGATTCTGCTTGCATCTGGATAAGTTGATTAACGCTAAGGTGTTGAAACGCTGACATAGTAAACCTGTATTGTTTGATAGATATAACGGGGATGGAATACTCGCAATGACGTATTACAGCCCCTTTGTAGAGTCAATAATTAGCGTTATGTTTAACAGATTAAAAGTTAAACAGGCTAATAATTTAATCCCAGTTTAAGATAACTTTACCAGATTGGCCTGAACGCATTGCATCGAAACCTTGTTGGAACTCATCAATACTGTAATGGTGAGTGATGATTGGCGAGATATCTAGGCCTGATTGGATAAGACTGGCCATCTTGTACCAAGTCTCAAACATTTCACGGCCATAAATGCCTTTAATGATTAAGCCTTTAAAGATCACCTTGCTCCAATCGATAGCCATTTCGCCACCTGGAATACCTAGCATAGCAATCTTGCCGCCATGGTTCATGGTATCGAGCATAGAGTGGAATGCACTTGGCACACCTGACATCTCAAGACCAACATCAAAGCCTTCAGTCATGCCAAGTTCTTGCATTACATCTTCTAAGCTTTCTTTGGCAACGTTAACGGCGCGGGTAGCGCCCATTTTCTCTGCCAATTCTAGACGGTATTCGTTGACGTCAGTAATCACCACATGGCGCGCACCTACGTGACGACAAACGGCCGCAGCCATGATACCTATTGGACCTGCGCCCGTGATTAGCACGTCTTCACCGACTAGATCAAATGACAGTGCAGTGTGAACAGCGTTACCAAATGGATCGAAGATAGATGCTAAGTCATCCGAGATATCATCTGGGATTTTAAAGGCGTTAAAGGCCGGAATAACTAAGTACTCTGCAAAGGCACCTTCACGGTTTACACCCACACCAGAGGTGTTACGGCATAGGTGAGTACGTCCACCGCGGCAGTTACGGCAATGGCCGCAAGTGATATGGCCTTCGCCAGATACGCGATCGCCAATAGTAAAGCCACGAACCTCTTGGCCCATACCAACGACTTCGCCGACATATTCGTGACCAACAACCATAGGCACTGGAATCGTGTTTTGCGACCATTCGTCCCAGTTATAGATATGAACATCGGTACCACAAATAGCCGTTTTACGGATTTTAATCAGTAGATCGTTATGGCCCACTTCTGGCTTAGGCGCATCAACCATCCAGATGCCTTCTTCTGACTTTAACTTGCTCAGTGCTTTCATTTTATAACCTATTACAAGCTAGCGTTTGCAGCTTGCTAAATGTCATTCAAGAAGGGCTACATACGTAGCCCTACAGGTTTAATTTTAGCTGATAATGCCCATCTCTTTGGCGATACGGGTAAAGGCTTCAATCGCTTTGTCAATCTGCTCTTTAGTGTGGGCTGCAGACATTTGCGTACGAATACGTGCCTGGCCTTTTGGTACCACAGGGAAAGAGAAACCGATGACGTAGATGTTTTCAGTTAATAGACGGTTAGCAAAATCACCAGCCAGCTTTGCATCGCCAATCATCACAGGGATAATTGCATGGTCAGCCCCACCAAGGGTGAAGCCTGCAGCAGACATTTTTTCACGGAAGTAACGACTGTTTTCCCAAACCGCTTCACGTAGCGCTTGGCCAGACTTGAGCATTTCAAGTACGTGGATAGAGGCGGTGACGATTGAAGGGGCCAATGAGTTTGAGAATAGATAAGGGCGAGAACGTTGACGCAACCAGTCGATCACCTCTTTCTTACCTGAAGTGAATCCACCTGAAGCCCCACCAAGAGCCTTACCTAATGTGCCAGTGATAATGTCGACGCGGTCCATCACTTCACAATACTCGTGAGTACCACGACCTTCTTGACCAACAAAGCCCACAGCGTGTGAGTCATCAACCATGACCAGTGCGCCGTACTGGTCGGCCAGATCACACACACCTTTTAGGTTGGCGATAACGCCGTCCATTGAGAATACGCCGTCAGTGGCGATCATGATGTTGCGTGCGCCCGCTTCTTTAGCTGCTTTTAGCTGCGCTTCAAGATCGGCCATGTCGTTGTTGGCATAACGGAAACGCTTAGCTTTACAAAGACGCACACCATCGATGATAGAGGCGTGGTTTAGCGCGTCAGAAATAATGGCATCTTCGGCACTCAATAAGGTTTCAAACAGACCCGCGTTAGCATCGAAGCACGAAGAATAAAGAATGGTGTCTTCCATGCCTAAGAATTCGCTAAGGCTTGCCTCAAGTGTCTTATGGATATCTTGAGTTCCACAAATAAAGCGCACAGATGCCATGCCAAAACCGTGGGCATCGAGACCGCCTTGAGCAGCTTTGATGAGTTCTGGGTGATTGGCCAAGCCAAGGTAGTTATTGGCGCAAAAATTGATGACTTTATCGCCATTGACTTCAATTGCCGTTTGTTGAGGAGAAACAATGACGCGTTCGCTTTTATATAAGCCTTCGGCTTTTACGTCAGCAAGCTGTTGATTTATCTGGTTGTAGAATGAGGTCTTAGGCACCTTTATTCTCCTTAATTAGCATTATTTTGAGTATTGGAGTGGCGGCATTTTAACCTTAATTTACGCGGCTCTACAGCCTTTTTTTAAGGTATAGCAAGGGATTATTTAGATTAGGGGATAGCTTGAAGTAACATTAGATAAACTAATGCGTTACCTGTGGGTAACTTTTGCCGGTGGGTGGCGACAATTATGAGGCTATGCGGTGGTGATTTTTAGCGTATAGATTATGGCCTATACGCTTGATTTACTCACTTGAGGATTAAAGCATTTGCGAGCGGTAATGCTCTTCTAGCCTCACAAACGTGGCTTGCGAGCTTGGCGTTGCATAGGATTTAAACAGCATAATCACACGTAATAAACCTTCGTATAGCGACTCTTTAGTGATTGAGCCAATATTTGATTGGGTCTGAGTGAGTTTGTAGCTGATCCAGAAGCTGACTAGCATCTTAATTGTATCGGCCAGTGGTTTTATATCTTCTTGATGGACTGCTAGAAAGCCATCATGGTTTAGTTTTTCTAGTACACCCGTCGAGCGTGCCAATACGTCTTGCTGCGCCTTAAGATAACGATTTTTTAAGGTTTCATCGCGACTAAGGATGTCTGCAAGGTTGGCATACATAAAGCGAAACTGCCATAGGGTGTAAAACATCGCATCGAAGTAGCCAATTAACAGGTCAACATCAACCTCTTTATCGATATAAGGCTGAAAGCCTGATTCTAGGTGTTGCTCATAAAGGCTGAAGATTGAGCGAATGATGTCTTCTTTATTGCGAAAGTGATAATAAAGGTTACCGGGACTGATATTTAGGTGGGCGGCGATATGATTGGTTGTGATAGCTCTTTCGCCGTGTTCATTAAACAACTCTAAACTGGCTTGTACGATTTTGTCACGGGTCTTCATATTCATCCTAAATGATTAATATCCAGTATAATGGTTAAGTCGGCACGTAATAGGCTATTTAAGGGCCTTTCCTTGTGCGCCATCTTGTTTAAATCACACGAGTGTAATTACGTTAAGCTGCGACTATCATGTTAGCATTAGCTTAATTCTTCAAGTAAAACTCACGAAAGTACCCAATTTCATGAATCGCAGCCTTTATTCGATAGCCCTATACTTAATTAGTCCTCTATTGTTGGTTTACCTTGCTGTACGCGCCTTTAAAAGTAAGGACTACCGTGGCCGCTGGGCAGAGCGCTTCGGCTTTAAAAAATTAAATCGGACCGACCTCTTAGTCCATTCAGTATCAATGGGGGAGACCTTAGCGGCGATTCCGCTAATTAAACAGATCCAGCAGCAGCACCCTAAGCTAACTATTACCATTACCACAACTAGCCCAACAGGTTCTGCCGAGGTCACTCGCGCCTTTGGTGATAGTGTGCAGCACTGTTACTTGCCTTTTGATTTGGCATGGTGTGCCAAGCGTTTTGTAAAGCAAGTCGCACCTAAATACTGCATCATCATGGAAACAGAGCTTTGGCCAAACTTGATCCACTATCTCAAGCTATCGGGCGCTAACGTCCTATTAGCTAATGCGCGTTTGTCGCAAAAATCGGCAGATTCTTACCAAAAGTACCATAAACTCACAGCGCCTATGTTAAAGCAGCTCGATGCCATTGCGGCGCAGTCGCAGCAAGCGGCCGAGCGTTTTATCGCCTTAGGTGTAGCCAGTGACAAAGTAACAGTGTGTGGCAGTTTGAAGTTTGATATCAGTATTGATAAGCAGCGTATCGACAGCGCTAAATCATTACGTGAGCAATGGCTGGCGACCAATAAACCGGTATGGGTGGCAGGCTCTGTGCATCCTGGCGAGTTTGAGGCGTTAATTCAAGCCCATAAACAACTGCTAGCTTGCGACCCAGATGCGCTCATGGTGATGGTTCCTCGCCATCCTGAGCAGTTTGATGCGGCGGCACAAGCGATTAAGTCGGCAGGGTTAACTCTTGCACGGCGCAGTATTAGTGACCCGGTTTTAGGAAGTACACAGGTGTTGTTGGGTGACACTATGGGCGAGTTACTGACCTTTTATGGCGCCGCCGATCAAGCCTTTGTGGGTGGCTCGATTATTGTGCATGGCGGTCATAATCCGCTGGAACCTGCAGCAATGGGATTACCTGTGATGATGGGGCCACATTACCGTGACTTTAATGAGATCACTGAGTTACTCGAAGTGGCTGGTGGATTAAAAGTAGTTGCTTCATCTGAAGCGTTAGCACAAAACTTGATCCATTTATTCGAAGATAAAACAGCCTATAGTCAGGCGAGTGCAGCGGCAAAAGATGTTGTGGCACAAAACAGAGGCTCACTACAAAAGCAGATGGCCATGGTGGAGGCGTTTATTCACAGCAGGGCATAATATCTGTTAGAGCATAGCTTCAGTAAATATTTTGAGCTGACTAGGGCTGCTTGAGCTAAGAGCGATAACCAGAACGAATAGAGTGTAAAAAGGTCTGCAATTAATGCAGACCTTTTTTGATCCAACTAGACAATTGATTCAGCTAGATAATAGGTTGAGCTTGGCTTGATAGGCCTGATGCAGTTGCAGCCAATTTTCTTCGGTAAATGCCAGCGTTGCTAGTTTGCTTAGTTCTTTTCTAAAAGAACGTAGTAAGCGACTCATATTTGCTTGCTGCCATTGAGTATTTGGCTTTCTAAGTTCGCCACGGTCAAAGTCGATCAGGTAAAACTTGTCATCGCAGATAAGAATATTCTTTGCATTAAGATCGGCATGGTAAACACCGTGATGATGAAACTCAGCAATCGCTTCACCGAGAGTTTGCCACTGCTCAGTGGTCATAGTGGTTTTGCTCAGTCTCGCGACTAAGTCTTCAGCACCTTCGACTCGCTCTATGATTAAATCTGCACGATAGAATAGACCTGAGCGCTCGACGTTTGCCGCTATTGGCTTAGGCACTGCAAAGCCTTGCTGGTACAGGGTTTCTAATAAGGCGAGTTCTGCTACCGCGCGAGTTTTTTCTAAACCGGTAAATAGATATTGGTCACGGCTGATTTTTTCTATCAAACCACCACGATAGTAGTGGCGAAGCACCCACTGATTTTGTTCGCTAGCAATGCAACTCGCGTCGACGAACCAAGTGGTATAACGGCCTTTTGATGAGCCTGTTACTGCAGATTTTTCGCGCCAAAAATCGGCACCAAACCAAGTTGGTTCGATATCTTGTGGCGTATTGTGGCAATAAGCGATGCTGCCTTTGGCGGTTTTTTTAAACTTCATAGATAGAATTGTAAGCTAAAGCGTGGAACCTGCAGGCATTCTACATTAAGATCGGTAGATTGCGCCAAATAACCTTCGAGCACTAATGAGCTTATCTACTTCAAGTGACAATCAGAACGCTAAATCAAACAGCATAGATTTAAGCAATGCAGAGTCTTTATGCCTATTAAGGTTGTCAGCAATTGGTGATGTTTGCCATGCGGTGGCAATGGTGCAGGCGATTCAGCGTCGCTATCCACAACTAAAAATTACTTGGATCTTGGGTAAGATTGAATATCAACTGCTTAAGCATCTCGAAGAGGTGGAGTTTGTGATTTTTGATAAATCACAGGGCTGGCGCAGCTATTTTAATCTTAAGCATGCGTTAAAAGGTCGCAAGTTTGATGTGTTACTGCATATGCAGATCGCCCTGCGCGCGACGATTGCCTCATTAGCTATCTCTGCTAAAACTCGTATTGGCTTCGATCGCTTTAGAGCCAAAGAAGGCCAGTGGCTAGTGACAAACCACCATATTGAACCTCAGGCAACACCGCACGTTTTAGATGGTTTCATGGGCTTTGCCAAAGCCGTAGGCGTTACCGACATCGCTCCGCGTTGGAATATTCCAGTACCAGCAGCAGATACCGAATTTGCTCAAGCGCTTATTCCTGACGGAAGTAAAGTTATGGTTATTTGCGCGGCGGCGAGTAAGGCTGAGCGTAATTGGTTACCTGAACGCTATGCTGCTGTCGCTGACTATGCCGCAGAAAAAGGTTACCGAGTCATGCTATGCGGTGGACCTACGCCACTGGAGCGTGAGCTTGCTGAAAATATACAAGCAGCGGCAAAATCGACACTAGAAAACCAAGTGGGTAAAACCTCTTTATTGCAATTATTGGCGATACTCAAGCAAGCAAGTGTAGTATTGGCGCCGGATACCGGCCCAGCGCACATGGCGGTGACCCAAGGTACACCAGTGATTGGGCTATATGCCCATTCAAATCCTGGTCGCACAGGGCCCTATACTTGTTTGGACTCGGTGGTGAGTGTTTATGACCAAGTCATCACCGAGCAGAAGCAAGGTGAGATCCCTTGGGGCACAAGAGCTAAAGGTGAGCATTTGATGGCATTGATCAGTGTTGAACAAGTTATTGAGCAGTTAGATCCTTTGTTGCAACCCTCTGCCGGGTAATTTTTGTTAGTATGCCTACCAACCCAATGCTTCTTTGCAGTCTGATGAGTTGAGTCAATGACCCTAGCCTCTCCAAAATTTTTATTTGTACCTGTATCTTCAGCCGAAGGTATGGGGGAGTATATGCGCTCCTTGATCGTTGCAAATGAAGTTAAGCGCCGTTGGCCTAATGCGACAATTCAATTCATTTTGAGTCGTCACGCGCCTTATGCATCGACTTGCCCCTATCCAGCGGCACTTTTAGACGATACGCCGACAAAGAATATCAAAGCGGTCAATGATTTTATGTCATTCTTTCAACCCGACTTTGTCATCTTTGACGCATCGGGTCGCCGCTCTCAACTGACTCATGCCAATAAGTTGGGCGCGAAAGTTATTTTTCTGAGTCAACATAAGCGTAAGCGAAGTCGTGGCATGAAAGTATTGCGCGCACGAGTGACGGATAGTCATTGGGTCGTGCAACCTGAATTTGTTATTGGCCCCATTAGTTGGCTTGATCGTTTAAAGCTGAAGTTAATCGATAAGCCTGAGCCGACGGTTATTGGTCCCATATTTGTAAACCCCAATTCAGAGCGTCAAGCGGCGCTGTTAAAGGAATACAATCTAAGTGCAGGTGGATTCATTCTGCTCAATGCAGGGTCTGGTGGTCACACAAATAAGCAGGGCTATATTGTGGAAGAGTTTGCACGTGCCGCCGCTGATATCTATCAAGCGACAAGGATCCCGTGCGTTATGGTATATGGGCCAAACTACCCTAATACGATGTTTGATGCTGAAGGTGTTACAGCGATAGATGAGTTAAATCATGGTGATTTTATCGATCTGCTTGATGCTGCTAAAGTTGCCGTATTAAGTGGCGGCGACACTTTGTTGCAGGCTATAGCATTAAAGAAACCCACATTATCCGTAGCAGTATCGAAAGATCAGAACTATCGGCTTAAAGTCTGTAAAGAGCGTGGCTTAACCGTGTGCAGTGATAGTAATGCGGTGCTGATGTTAGCTGGGCTGACTGAATTAATTAGGGTGAAAAATCTAGCCAAACTAGAGAGTGCTTTAGCCCAGTGCAAATGCATTAATGGCCTAGATATAGGCATGGATATTATCACTGATTTATACCGAAAAAAATTTGGAGTTCAGTCATGAGAATTGCAATCGCTATTGATAGTTTAGCGGGCGGTGGTGCCGAAAAAGTCATGCTGACACTGGCTAAAGAGTTTACAGAATTAGGGCATGAGCCTCATTTCTTAGTCATGACTGACAATGTAGCTTTTGATATTCCAAGTAGTTTGCCCGTGCATGTTTGTTTTGCTAAAAATGATCGAGATTTTGATCGAGCATTTAGAACGAAGCATGCAGCTGCTCGATTAAAACATAAGATTGAGGAGATAGAGGCGGACGTTGGAAAGTTCGATCTATTTCTTTCTAATTTAGATAAAACCAATCGATTAATGATCAAAACTAAGGTTTCACCGCTGTTTGTGGTGGTACATGCCTCGGTTGAAGAGGAGTTGGCTCGATATGCAAAACAGGGCCCTTTTGCATACCTGAAGAAGCTTAAGGCTAAAAAGGCATTAAATGGCCAGCATTTAGTGACGGTATCTCAAGGTATTGCTGATGAGATTTTGCAGACTAAGCGTATCTGCCCAGCCTCTATCCAATGTATCTATAACCCCTTTGAATTCGTTGATATTAATGCGCTATCAGAACAAGAGGCGCAAGGGATCCCTAATAACGATTACTTGATCCATATTGGCCGATATGTGAAGCAGAAGCGTCATGACATTCTGTTTCAGTCCATTGCAGCAATGGAAAGCCAAATCCCGGTGGTGCTCTTATGTCACAACCCAAAAAAGGCACTAAAGGCCGCGAAGAAATTCGGTGTTGAGCATAGAGTGATTATTCCTGGGTTTCAGTCTAATCCATTCCCATGGATAAAAAGCGCCAAGGCATTAGTGTTAAGTTCAGATTTTGAAGGTTTGCCAACGGTTTTGATTGAATCATTAGCCTGTGGAACGCCAGTCGTCAGTACCGATTGTCCTCATGGGCCGAAGGAGATCATGACTGGAGAGTTAGCTAGATTTTTGGTTCCACGGCGTGATCCACAAGCGCTAGCTGATAAATTAGATGAAGTTTTAGTTTCACCGCCACAGTTGGCAGAAGTCGATATTTTAGCAAAAGTACAAGCGGCACGGATTGCTCAAGAATATTTGGCATTGGTTAAATAAACATTGAAGAGTTTGTGAGGGGAATTGTTGTGAGTGCAAACAACAAACGTTATCTATTATACATAGCGCAAAATTATTCATATGCCATGTTAAGGCCGTTGCAAGCTGTAATACAGGCGAGAGGCGATGAAGCCTGTTGGTTTCTAGAGGGCAATGAGGTCGATCCTGTCTTCTTGACTGCAACAGAGAAGCGATTGTTAACCATTGAAGAAGTTAAATCTTGGAAGCCTGATGCGGTATTCGTTCCTGGTAATGTGGTTCCCCGCTTTATTCCTGGGATTAAAGTCGGTGTATTTCATGGTTTTAACGCGGGAAAAATGAACCATAGAGGTCGTGAAGACCACTTTGAAATTCGTGATTGTTTCGATCTCTACTGCACTCAAGGGCCTGCAACGACGTTGCCTTTTGAAGAGCTTGCCGAAAAGTTTGGCACCTTTAAGGTTGCTGAAACAGGCTGGCCGACGCTGGATCCTATGTTTCAACAGGGCTTAGAGCGTCCCTATGATGTAGAGGGCGATTCCCGACCTGTTATACTTTTTTGTTCAACATTTTCTCGTAGTTTATCTTGTGCACCAGTAGTTTATGAGCAAATAAAAACATTGTCACAGCAAGGAAAGTGGCGTTGGTTGGTGCAGTTCCACCCCAAGATGAATCAAGATATTGTTGATAAATATAAAGCGCTTGAAAGTGATAATTTGACGTTTGTTGAAACGGATAATGTGTTACCGCTATTGAAAGCAGCAGATGTGATGTTATGCGACACCTCATCGATTTTGATTATGTTCCTGCTGCAGGGTAAACCTGTAGTGACGTTTAACAATCAGACCAATAGCTCCCATCTAGTTAATGTTGAAGCGCTTGAAGATATTGAGCCTGCGTTAGAAAAGGTGTTGAGTCGTCCGCCAGGACTCATGGCTGAAATTGAGCGGTATTGTGATGATATCCATCCCTTTCGAGATGGTCAGTCGAGTGAGCGGGTTCTCGCAGCAACTGAGAAGCTGATTGAAAATGGTATTGAAAATCTTAAGCCTAAACCGATGAATTTGTTGCGTCATCTTAAGATGCGCAAAAAGTTAGGTTATTGGAAGTTTAATTAGAATAAAGCAATTTGATGTTCTTAGGTTGGTGCTCAGTACTAAGTCGCATCAGTTGAGATCAGGTGAGTTAGAGAATGAAAGTTTTTGTTATTAGTTTAAAAACCTCTGTAGAGCGACATAAAAAGGTGACACAAGCCCTAAAAGAGGTTCCTTTTTCCTTTTTTGATGCTGAAAATATCAGAGAAGAACCACAGCATAGTATTTTTTCACTCTACGATAGTGGAAAGACTAAGAGATATAAGGGCTATGAGTTAACCATTCCTGAATTAGGGTGCTTTGCTAGCCACATCTCTTTATGGAAGCAGTGTCTTGCTGATAACGAGGTGTTTTTAATTCTGGAAGATAACTTAGAGTTATTTGGCGATCTAAAAAATCAGTTAGAAAATATTGAGTCATTAACGCACAAATATGGTGTTGTGAAATTGGGTAATGTTTTTGAAAGGAAATTTGCTGATATAGAGCCTATTGATGAACAGTACAAATTGATTTCAAACCTGAAAGGGGCATGTGGCACCTCGGCTTACGCTATAACTCCGCAAGCGGCCCTGAATTATTTAAATCAGGTCGATGGTTTTTTTGAGCCTGTAGATGACTTTATGGATAATGAATGGCGTACAAAGCAAACATTGTACAGTTACCATCCGAAACTCGTATCTAGAAGTACCGCTGCATCGGTGATTGGGCTGCGGAAAAATAAATCCAAATTAGGCTTATTAAATACCCTTTCGGTAGAGCTTTATCGATTATTGAAACAGTTTATGCAGCTAAAATATAATAGAAAGTATAAATAACTTCTATAGCTTTGACTGTAGTCAAGCGAACATCACTAATTAGGTTGTGGTCGCTTGACTATAGTTAAAATTCTAGCAATAGTTCTTTCTATCAAGTTGTTAGTTTAAATCGCATACATTTGCCAATTCCATGCAGACTTTTTTTGGTGTGTGAAATTCGTTTGCGTATAAATATGTTTCTCTTTTTAAGTTATCCATATTATTTATGTTATTCAAAATACTTTTTAACGCACTGTAGATGGAGTCTTCAGAAAAGGAAATGCTTACAATTGGAGTTTTTTTGATACCAAATGAGTTGCAATGTTTTTCATCTGCGGGGGCTAATACTATATGACCATGAAACATTGAGTAAATAGCATTCATGCCATAGCTATGGCACTTGCATTGGTCAATTGAAATGTCCACGTTATTAAATAAATTTAAATATTCAGATTGACTTAGCCTTTCAGGAGTGAAAATATTAACATTAGGGAATTCATTGTCTATTTTTTTTAGCGCAGACAATATGACATCGCTCCCTTTTACCTCTTTTCTATTAATTCCGTGCATGATGTTTATTTCAATTGGGTTTGTAACTTTGATCCTATCAATTTTGTTTGCATTGCAAGCTAACGGAATAACTTTTGTTAGCTTATTTTTAAACTTACTATGTTTCCAAGGTAACTCATAATCATACATTACAGGTATAATTTTAGTTGCAGCTTTGGCGCATAAATAGTTAATAAAAAAATCTCTACTCCTTTTAAAGTGCCTTTTGGAGTAAGAAACATCCTTGAAAACGAACTTGTCTAATAGCTTAGATTCTCCCGCTTTCATATATTCAACATCATCTCCACAGCAAAGTAAGAAGATTTTAATTCCTTTTAGTTTGAGTGCCAGTAAAATGAACAGACCTAAGAATTTAAATCTAAAGAAATATGGGTTCATTATGTAAACAACGTCAAACATTAAAAAGCTTGGGGTGAGCTTTATTATTTCAAGCATTTTTCCTATCTTGGATTTGGATCGTAGATACAGTTCAGAACTAATATTTTTCCAACTGTCACCATCTGGTGAAAATACAGATGCTTTGTAACCTAATTCATTAAAGCCCTCTGCCAAAGACTTCCCGTAACCACTATACTCACCATAAATTAATATTTTCATTACACACCTCGGTGAGTGATAACTAGTTGAAAGAGTTGATGATATTAATTATTTTTGAGATTTCTTTATCATTTAGTGTTGGAGATATCGGTAAACTCAATACATCATCATGAATAGACTCGGTTGTTGCAAGTTTTAAGTGATTATATTTCAAATAACATTTTTGCTTGTGCGGTGGAATTGGATAATGAATTACGGTTTGAATTCCATTGTTATTTAAATAACTTGAGAAGCGTTCTCGCTCATTTGTTTGGATGACAAATAAGTGAAATACATGCTGCTCTTCGACTTCCCATTTTGGAAGTTGAATCAGTGGATTTTTGATCCCCGCTAGAAACCGCTTGGCAATTTGCTTACGAATATTCGTTTCTTGATCTAAATATTTCAGCTTTACACATAGCATCGCAGCTTGAATTTCATCGAGCCTTGAGTTTACACCTTGATAAATATTTTCATATTTTTTGTGTGAACCATAATTACGCAATGCTTTTAAAGTTGTAGCAAGTTCATCATCATTTGTAGTAATTGCACCTGCGTCACCTAGTGCTCCTAAGTTTTTCCCTGGGTAAAAACTAAAACCAGCAGCATGCCCCCAATTACCTGCTTTTATACCGTCAATGCTTGCACCGTGAGCTTGTGCGCAGTCTTCTAGTACTAGTAACTTATGTTTTTCAGCAATTGCCATTAATTCTGGCATGGGTGAAATTAGACCATATAAGTGAACAGGTAATATAGCTTTTGTTTTTTCAGTAATCGCACTAGTTACATTTTCAGGTGACAAATTGTAGGTTAGTGGGTCAGGCTCAACAAAAACAGGTTTTAAATCATTTTCAGTAATTGCGAGAATAGAGGCAATGTAAGTATTAGCGGGGACGATTACTTCATCACCAGCTTGTAGTTTTCCTAGTTCTTTCCATGCCCTTAGCGTTAAAACTAAAGCATCTAAGCCATTTGCTACGCCGACAGCATGCTTGGTTCCACAATAATCAGCAAACCCCTTTTCAAATTGCTCAAGTTCTTGCCCCATAATATACCAGCCAGAGTCAATAACTCGGGCGCAAGCAGATTTTAGCTCATCAGAATATTGTGAATTAATATCTTTCAAACTTAGGAAGTTAATCATTTTGCACTCTCAATATAACGTATTATTTTTGCAGGGTTACCAATAGCAATAGCATTGTCAGGTATGTCTTTTGTGACAACACTACCCGCTCCAATCATACAGTTTTCACCTAATGTGATACCAGGTAATATTGTTGCATTTGCTCCAATTGAAGCACCTTTTAATACTTTGGTTTTTAGGAATTTTTCTGGATATTCTTTCGAACGGGGAAACTTGTCATTTGTGAAAGCTACACATGGCCCAATGAATACATTGTCCTCAATAACTATTCCATCCCACAGGTATACACCAGACTTGATTGTGACATTATTACCTATCACGACATCATTTTCGACTAATGTATGTGCGCAAATATTGCAGTTCTCACCAATCACAGCACCTGGCAGGATCACTGAATACTGCCAAATTCTTGATCCTTTACCAATACTTGTACTTTGAACGTCGCTTAATTTATGGATTTTCATGATGTTACTAGGCTCTTAAAAGTTTTATAATCTCGAATGTAATCATTCTCTGAGTAAGTTTGGCTAGCTAATACAATCAAAATGCAGTCTTGTGAGAAATCATGCATCTCGCGCCATTTATTGCTATTTATATATAAACCTTTCTGAGGACTGTTGAGTATCACTTCATCACGAGTATAGCCATCATCAAGTATAAATTTACAGCTTCCTTTTATACAGATTGCAACTTGTTCTAAATTTTTATGTGCATGAAATCCTCTTGATTCGTTTTCTCTAGTATTAAATATGTAATATATTCTTTTGATTTCAAAAGGGATGTTTTGAAATTGTTCCAGAGATACCAGACTTCCTCGCTCGTCACCGTGTATATTAAACTCAATTAAATTTATTAAACTCATTAATCAGATCTCTAAAGGGCTAATTTGATTTAGATTTTTACCGTCAGAATCCTTTGATGATAAAGTTATTTTTTCACTATTGGGTATCGGCCATTTAATACCGATGGTTGGGTCATTCCAATGGATGGATACTTCTCTTTGTGGGTGATAGTAATCAGTACATTTATAGACATATTCGGCTTCTTTGCTAGTGACGTAAAAACCATGGGCAAAACCCTCAGGTATCCAAAATTGACGCATATTTTCAGCCGATAAATACACACCGACCCATTGACCAAAACTTGGCGAGTTTTTACGAATATCCACCGTCACATCGAATACTTCACCAGAGACAATCCGTACCAGCTTGCCCTGAGTCTGCAAGGTTTGGAAATGTAGGCCCCGTAAAATGCCTTTTTTAGATTTTGAGTGATTATCCTGCACAAAAGGAGTTGGCTTGCCTGTTACCAGCTCTTCAAAACGCGCTTGGTTCCAGGTTTCCATAAAAAAAACACGTTCATCACCAAAAACTTGCGGCTCGATGATTTTTACATCCGGAATATCTGTCTCAATAACTTTCATCAACTTAATCCTGCAAGTTAATACGGTTAAAAAAGAGGTTTAATCCTTGTTGCCAGTCACTTGGCGCAATGCCAAGGGTTTGGTTAATCTTTTGACAGTCTAACCTTGAGTTTAATGGTCGTGTTTGCCCTAGCTTAAGCATTGTTTTAACGAAGTTGCAGCCATACTCGCTAAATACCCAAGCAGTACGCAAAATGGCATGGCGTGGGCAATGACTGATAATAGCTTGCGCACCAGCAAGTTTGCTTTGTCCATATACTGTTTGTGGATTCGGAGTATCTGTTTCGATGTAAGGTGTGCTTTTTAATCCATCGAACACATAATCAGTCGAAGTATGCAGCAATACTGCCTGAGCCTTTGCTGCAGCAAGTGCCAAATTCAATGGCCCTTGCTGATTGATTGCAAAGGCTAGCTCAGGCTCGCTTTCGGCTTTATCTACAGCCGTGTATACGACCGCATTGATGATCACGTCTGGTTCAATTTGGCCTATGATGCTCTGCACCGGATCGCAAATATCAAGTACGGCTTTATCCATAGCGTACTGTTCAACATCGTCACGTTGTTGTAACTGTTCTACGAGGTTGCGGCCTACCTGACCATTACATCCAGTAACTACAACTTTCATTACTTCACCGAAGTCTCTGTAACTAAACGATTAAGGTATTGGCCATACTCATTTTTAAGCATAGGCTTAGCTATATTGAGTATTTGGGTATCCGTTAACCAGCCATTGCGCCACGCAATCTCTTCTAAACAAGCGACTTTAAGGCCTTGCACATTTTCAATGGTTTGCACAAATGATGAAGCTTGATGCAGGCTTTCATGAGTACCAGTATCTAACCAAGCAAAACCACGCCCCAGCAATTCGACGCTAAGCGAGCCATCATCTAAGTACCTTTGATTTAGACTGGTAATCTCAAGCTCACCACGGCCAGAAGGTTCAACTTGCTTTGCCCACTCAGCGACGCGGTTATCGTAGAAATATAGCCCAGTGACTGCATAATTTGATTTTGGCTTGATTGGCTTTTCTTCAATCGAAATGGCCTTCATTTGTTCATCAAACTCTACAACCCCAAAGCGCTCAGGATCTTTAACTTGGTAGCCGAATACAGTTGCACCGTGTGGGCGTGATGCGGCGTTTAGTAATATTTCACTAAAGCCTTGACCGTAAAAAATGTTATCACCAAGGACTAGGCAGACATTGTCATCACCAATAAACTCTTCGCCTATGATAAATGCTTGGGCTAGACCATCAGGGCTAGGTTGTACACGATATTGCAGTTTAATCCCATAATCTGAACCATCGCCAAGAAGTCTCTGAAAACTGTATTGCTCCTCTGGAGTCGTGATAATCAAAATTTCACGAATACCTGCCAACATTAAGGTGGAAATTGGATAATACACCATAGGTTTGTCGTAAATGGGGAGTAGCTGTTTTGAAGTGCCTCGGGTCAATGGATAAAGGCGGGTGCCCGAACCGCCAGCTAATACGATACCTTTCATTATTGTTCTCCTTCACCTAGGCGCGATAGCTGATATTCACCAGACATAACCCGCTGCCACCATGATGAATTGCTTAAGTACCACTCTACTGTTTTACGAATACCTGTTTCAAAACTCTCTACAGGGGTCCAGCCAAGATCGTGTGCGATTTTTGTGGCGTCTATGGCGTAGCGTACGTCATGACCGGGACGATCTTTTACGTAGGTAATCAAATCACGATAATGAGAGACACCATCAGGCTTGTTTGGTGCTAACTCTTCCAGTAGGGCACAAATGGTGTGAACTACTTCAATGTTACGCTTCTCATTATGACCGCCAATATTATAGGTTTCACCAACTTCTCCCTTGGTGACGACTGTGTATAGGGCTCTGGCATGATCTTCTACAAACAGCCAATCACGGATCTGGTTACCATCACCATATATTGGTAACGGTTTTCCATGTAGTGCATTCAAAATAACATGCGGTATGAGTTTTTCAGGGAAGTGATATGGGCCATAATTGTTTGAGCAATTTGTGACTAAAACGGGAAGACCATATGTTCTGCCCCACGCTCTCACTAAGTGATCGGAGCCCGCTTTACTTGCTGAATATGGGCTACTAGGTGAATAAGACGTTTGCTCTGTAAATAGCTCATCGGTACCTATCAAATCGCCATAGACTTCATCAGTTGAAATGTGATGGAAGCGAAATGAAGCCTGCTTTTCTGGTAGTAAACTATTCCAATATTGGCGAGAGACTTCCAATAAGTTGAACGTGCCCAGTAGATTAGTGTGAATAAAGGCCGCTGGCCCATCAATAGAGCGGTCTACATGGGACTCCGCAGCTAAATGCATGACACAGTCAGGTTGATATTGATTAAATACTCTTTCTAGCTCAACTTGATCACAAATATCGACTTTTTCAAAAAAATAACGCTCATTTTGCGAAACATCGTCTAGTGACTCTAAATTGCCTGCATAAGTTAACTTATCAAGATTGATGACAGAGTCATTTGTATTGTTAATCATATATCTCACAACAGCTGAACCAATAAAGCCTGCGCCGCCAGTAATTAATATTTTCACTAAAGTATCCAGTATGTAAGAAAACGTTATTTGTTTTTCTGAGTTAGGTTAAGGTTTAAATAGAGCAAGTTGTTATATGGTGCATTAATGCATTTTTCGCAAGTGTAAGTGTGAAAGCTTAATTAGTTAGTGCCGATTGTTTTCTATTAACCACAGTCCAACATATTTATTAAAGTTCACCTGCGCATAGGTCATGGCAACAATAAATCCTACGCTGCCGTCTAAAAAACCTCTTCGAATAAAGTAGATATGGAAAAAGGTCCACATTCCACGGAGTAGAGCCAGTGCCAATCCTTTTGATTTTTTGCCTTTACGAGCATACTTTTGCGAACCAAGCCATGCGTATTGAGCGGCTTTATTTAATCCGTGCCCATAATCTCTGTGGGTGTAATGTAACAACAGGCCTTTAAGCTTACCCACTGAGCCTTTCGCCGGGATCACGGTTTCGTGCACTTCATCAAGGGTGTAGCTAGAGCCTTGGCGAAGAAATAAACGTAAAACTGAACGAGCGCTGCGGCCGTGTTTCAGGGTCGTGCCGTAAAGCGTGACTCCCCAGGGAAGACGGTACGATGTTTCTTCGATGCTGTCTTGTGACAATAGAGCTATGAGAGCCTGTTTCATCTCATCATCTAATGCCTCATCGGCATCAATAGATAATACCCAGTCGCAAGTAGCTTTATCGAGTGCGCGTTGCTTCTGCTTACCAAATCCTGGCCAGTCAGTTATGGTGATGTTGTTGGTGTACTGTTGACAGATATTGACTGTGTCATCGGTCGAACCGCTGTCTAGAACAATGATTTCATCAGCTATATCTATGATCGACTTAAGGCAAGCCTCAACACGATCGGCTTCATTTTTAGTGATTAGAATAACGGATAAGCTGTGTTTTTTCATATGAGGTATATAGACATCGATTAAAGGAGTTTAGCGTTATAAGAAACTCTGGGGGCGCTATTATAATTAAATACTCACTAAAATATAGTCTAAATTATGCTCAGTGCTTTATTTCGTAATTCAAACATTTAAAGCAACCAATTGGTAGCGTAAGTTAAACGTTTTTAACTAAAAATAAACGACGAGGTTCTTTTTGATAAGGCTGTACTCTAACGTGTTAATAAGTGAAAGTAACAAAGGCAACAATTGAATGGCTAAAAAGCAATTCAATTGTTTTCGGTGTAATAACTTTTCGGTTTATTAATGGTTAGCTAGATTAATATATTGCTGCGCAACATATTGACTATTAATCACTTTAAATATTTCTGGATTATTAATTATTGGAGGGGAAGCTAAACAGGCTAATGCTTTTTCTGCTAGCAATTGTGGCTGACGGCGAGGGACTAAATATTGAGCCAGTTCTCCGGTTAGAATTTCATTTGGACCGTAAGGGCAGTCTGTGCTGACTACTGGGGTTCCACAAATCAGTGACTCGGCAATCACCAGGCCAAAACCTTCAAAATCTGAGCTGAGCAGCATTAATTCTGCTCGTGCTATCCAGGAGTATGGGTTTGATTGAAAACCTGGCGTGATAATGCGGTTTTCAACATTGTACTTTTTCGCAATTTTCCGTGCGCGTTCAGGCCTGTTGGTTAGCAATACTAACTTAGGGGCTGATGGCATAGCTTGCAGCGCTTTAAACAGAGTATCCAGGCGCTTTTGTCGCGTAACCCGGCCAATATGGATCATAAACGGCTCGTTGGGTATCTCATCGTTTGCTTCTAATGCTTTACGTTTTATCTCTTCGATTCTAAAAGGATTATAAATAGCTTGAATGCTTTTAGCTTTGAGCCAGCGGGTATTGCGTAGCTCATCGGCAATACCTTCAGACACTGTAATGATATTTTTCCCAATCAAAGCTTTTGCTTTTGACCAACGTCGATAGAAGTGAACCGGCCCTCGTTTGAGTTCCATGATTAATTCTTGTTTTAACGCGCAATGACAAAAGTAATAACAGGGCTCAAAGTTGCAACCACTCACAACGGTATCGCAGTCCGTAGAGTTGGACAGAAATAGGTCGAATTTACCCTTGGTGTTTTCGACATCCTCAACACATTGCTTTAAGCGCTGCTGCTGTTGTTTCAGAGTTAATGCTTTCTGATTTGGGTAAACATAATGAATAGTGACGTGTTTTGGCGGAGGGAAATCCCCCTCTTGCTGGAAAACAAACAGATGCACATCTTGCCCTGCTTCATGCAAGATCTCTGCTTGAGTTAGCGCAACTTTGACCGTTCCGTTGGCATAAAAATTGTGGCAAAAGATAGCAATCTTTTTCATTCTAGGTATGCCTTTAAGGTTTTTTAAGGCTAGCAATGATACCAGATGAGCAGTTTTTGAACATAAGTAAATGTATTAGCTTGTTAAATATATCGTGTAGCTATGGAACTTGATTTCGCTGCTCCTCGAGCTATGGTGGTTAAATTCTCTGATGTAGACTGCTCACTAATTCGATTATACTCATTGGCAGATTATGCTATTGAATTATGGTTGTTAGATTATGAGATGTTTCGTTATAAGCTTACTAACTGAAGAAAAGAGGCGAGCTCATATCAATCAAGCGTTTTCTTCTCAAGCTATCCCGTTTGAATTTTTTGATGCAATAACTCCGGATCTAAATGAAGCTGAAGCAATTCGCCTGCAGATAGCAACTCAAGGGACAACGCTCAGTAAAGGGGAGCTATCTTGTTTACTCAGCCATGTTGCGATACTTCAGAAAATCGTAGATGAATCGATCCCGTTTGCTGCTATTTTCGAAGATGACATTCATCTAGGTAAAAATGCAAATCATTATTTATGTTCAGACTGCTGGATCCCTGAACAAGTAGAACTGATTAAGCTCGAGATGTTTAATCATATTGCTAAGGGGGCGTTTTGGGGAGGGTATAAACTCGGCTCTGGAACAGAGCTCTTTAAGTTGCAAGGTAGGCATTTAGGCGCTGCAGGTTATGTCGTAAGTTGCAATATGGCGAGTAAACTGTTGAATGAAATCCGTCAATTCAGACCAATAGAAGCGATAGATAAAATTATGTTTGAAGAGATGATTACTTCAAACAAACTGGATGTTTACCAACTGCAGCCTGCGATTTGTGCACAAGATGACATTCTCGATAAGAAAAGCAGTCTGCTCCACAGCAGTTTAAATAGTGAAAGAGTACTGCCAGCGAAGAAAAAGTTGACCATAGGGCAGAAACTGAAGCGTGAGGTCGATCGTATTTTTAGCCGTCGAATTCAATTTAAAAAGCTTCAATAGTTAACGCCGAACTATTCGGCGTTACGCGCCTTGCTTGTTATAATTAAGCTTTATTACTGATGATATAGACCCATGAACCGCACAAAAAAAATCACTTTAAAACACATGAGCAAGCTGAAGAAAGCCAATGCGAAATTGCAAAATAGCAGCAAGCCTAAGTATATTTCTAAGGCAGAAAGAGCAAAACTTGAAGCGTTAGAGGCCGAAAAAACCGAACAAATAGACAGCGAGTAGATTCTTTATTGCGCAATGTGTCGCTTTTCATGATCCAAATGCCATAATTCCGACACGGCTAATATTATTTACCCTAATGAATGTGCCAGAATAGCCGGCTAATTTTGGTTTTGTAGGTTTTTTGACTACAAAACCTAACGGATAGGAGTTACATGAATACAGTATATTCAATCGGAGAACTAGAATCGTTTTTGGTCGCCATCTTGGTTTTGTTTATCGGCCACACAGTTAATCGTCACGTTCCTTTTTTCAAAAAATACAATATTCCAGAGCCTATTATCGGTGGTCTGGTTGTCGCAGCCGTTATCACGGTTCTTCATTTTCAGAATATTACCCTAGCGTTTTCTTTGCCAATGCAAAATACGTTAATGCTGATGTTCTTTAGCACTGTGGGTCTGGCTGCCAGTTATAAACTGCTCGCTCGTGGTGGTAAAAAAGTCTTTATTTTTCTTGGCATAGCCTCTATTTACATCATCTTGCAAAATGCTGTCGGCGTGAGTTTAGCAACGGCACTAGGCTTAGAGCCTCTGATGGGGCTGGTCGCTGGTTCGATTACGCTTTCTGGCGGTCATGGCACCGGTGCTGCTTGGTCACAAACTTTTTCCGACCATTACAATATGAACACGCTAGAATTTGCTATGGCTGCGGCGACGTTCGGTTTAGTCATGGGTGGCATTATTGGTGGCCCAGTAGCACAAAGGTTAATCGATAAGCATAAGCTTGAATCTTCATACGGCATTGGTGGCAACCACCATAAAGACCATCCTGATTTGGTAACGTATGACCAACTCGAAGAAGATAACGTCACAGCTAAGAGCGTATTAGAAACGCTGTTTATTATTATGCTGTGTGTGGCGGGAGCCAAATGGGTTGGGCATTTAGTCGTAAGCTTTGAGATAAGCTGGTTGAAGATGCCGGACTTTGTTTATGCGCTATTTCTAGGGGTGATGATTACCAACCTGACTGAAATGACTCGCGGCTATAAGATGAATAACGAGTGCGTAGATATTTTAGGTACCGTTGCTTTGTCGCTGTTTCTTGCTATGGCGCTAATGAGCCTAAAGCTATGGGAAATTTTTGATTTAGCGATCCCGCTATTGATTATTTTGATGGTACAAACGGTTGTTTTAGCGATATTTGCCTATTTTGTTACGTTCAAAATAATGGGTTCTGATTACGATGCCGCTGTAATTGCTGGAGGTCACTGTGGATTTGGCATGGGGGCGACGCCTACCGCAGTGATGAATATGGGAGCGCTTGTTTCTCGCAATGGCCCTTCACCACAAGCCTTTATGGTGGTGCCAATTGTGGGTGCTTTCTTTATTGATATCGTTAACTTGATTGTACTGCAAGGCTATATCAGCTTTATTTTATAGCACTAAAAATCAACGACAAAAAGGCACGCTCGCGCGTGCCTTTGTTATTTTTAAACGCTCATTTAGTGTGATCCGATTAGACCAAATGACGGCCACCATCGATTTTGATTGCTTGTCCTGTGATGTATTGACTATCTAGCAGATACTTTACTGCTTTGAGCGCCTCAGCTTCTCCGCCTTCTTGTTTAATGAGCGCCTTATTCAAAGCCTTCTGCTTGTAGTTATCATCGTCATCAGGGTTAAACATCAGCATGGCGGGTGCAATACTGTTGACTTTAATTTGGGGGGCAAACTTAGCGGCAAAAGAGAGGGTAAGATTATGCAACGCGGCTTTGCTTGCAGCGTATGCAGCATGTTTGCTACTGCCCTTGTCGACAACATAATCGGTGATATGAATAATGTCGCCAACGGGGTGTTCATTTTTTTGCAGCAAAGGCGCGAGGGCTATATTGATTGCGTATGGCGTGGTGGCGTGGATCCGCATCATCTTTTCTATCCTTACCATTGCGCTAGCCGCATCAGTGTCCGGTAGCCAGTCCGACGCATTATGGATAATAGCCCGTAGGCTTGAGTAAGAGTGCGTAATGTCCTTAAGTAGCCTCTCTGTTTGTGCAGTATCGTAAAAATCACATTGATGAAGCTGCACGCCTAGCGTTTCAAGTTGCTGTAGCGTTGCTCGTGGCGTGCGATATGTACCGATAACCTGGTAACCGTCTTCGGCTAAATGCTTTGCTAGATAGAAACCAACGCGCTTGCCGACGCCGGTGATCAAAATGGTTGCGCTCATTTGACTGCCTATTTTATCTAAGAAATTCAATTCTGGTGGCTGGGTTCGATTTAAAGCAGCCGCCGAGTGCCGTTGTTTGTGTCTGTGATTGAGTATCCATTACACCTCGCGACTTTACACAGTAGTGGGTGGCATTAATGCTAACAGCAACGTCTGCTGTTCCAAGTAGAGTCTGTAGGGCAACTAACACTTGTTTGGTTAGGCGCTCTTGTACTTGGGGTCGTTGAGCAAAGAAGCGTACTAATCGATTGATTTTAGATAAACCAATGATGGTCTCTTTTGGAATGTAGGCCACCTTGGCGAGACCATCAATGGTAATAAAGTGGTGTTCGCAAGTGCTGACAACACTAATGTCACTGATCTTGACCATTTCATCGACGCCCATTTTGTTCTCTATTTGGGCTATCTTAGGAAAATTCGCATAATCTAAACCGGCAAAAACCTCGTTGACGTACATCTTGGCAATGCGGTGTGGGGTCTCGCAAAGGCTGTCATCGCTAAGGTCTAGCCCTAGGGTCGATATCACTTCAGTCATCAAGCCTTTAATTCGATCATACTTTTGCTGGGTATTCATATCTGATGGTAAAAGTGGTGTTTCTAGGCCTTTAGCAATAAGGGCATTTTTCACCTGTTCTGCTTGTGATAAGTCCATCGTTGACTCCTTTATGGCATTAACAGCCAAAATGTTACTCTCGGTGATATTCAAGTGTTAGAGATACTGAGTCTGCAAATCGCAAAGCATGGGGCTTATCGACTGTGACACGCGCAAATTGCACCCAGGAGTGATCACAACTGATCTCAAGCACATCGGACACCAGCTTTTCTAGCAACAAAAATCGTCCTTGCTCTACATGTTGGATGATGGCCTTAGTGATTTTTTTGTAGTTGAGCGCAGCTTCTACATCATCTTCCAAAATCGCATGCTGAGCCGGGTATTGGATTTCAATGTTGATCACCACATCTTGCATTTTCTCTCGCTCTTCTTGGTTGAAGCCGATGAAGGTTCGCAGACGTAAATTAGTGATTTTTATGGTGGCAATACTGACAGTCATTAGTCGTCCTTTTCATTTAACTATAGAGCTGATTACGTAAGATTCAGTAATTTAGATCATCTGTTTACATAGGAGTCAAACCAGAAGATCTAAAATGGCGTTTCTTTCGTACAGGTTTGTAGTGATGTAATAGAGAGAGTTGCAATGAAAAGTAATCAACAGGTTTGGCTAGGATTAGGTTATGCGGGACTACTGCCTTTTATTATCGCGACGGTGATGACTTGGGCTGACTGGTCATTGCCTTGGTTTGAACCTCAGTTTGCTTTTATCAGCTACAGTGCAACTATCCTTAGTTTTCTAGCGGGTACATTGTGGGGGCGGGTCTTATCTCTGTATTCCGTTGATAATCTAGGTAACCTGCTTATCCTCAGTAATCTTTATGCTCTTTTAGCATGGTTTTCTCTATTACTTTCTATGCCCATTGTTAGCTTGATTGCATTGGCTTTCGGTTATTTCAGCTTGTTAAGTATTGAAAAAAACTGCGACAACCTACCTGTGAATAACAGTTATCAAAGAATGCGCACTAGGCTGACCTACGTGGCATTGTTAACTCATTTATTGATGCTAATAAAGCTATTGATTGGAGGTTAAAATGAAACTTAGGATATTTTACGACTCATTGTGTCCATTGTGTGATGCCGAAATGAAGCAGATAAAAGCGTTAGATAAACACAATAATATTGAGCTGCAAGATCTCAATCAGCACAACTTTGAAATTAACTTCCCCAATATTGATGCTGCATTGGCTAATCGAATCTTACATGCTGAGCTTGCAGACGGCACTTTAATCAAAGGCTTAGATGTGACTTATCAGGCTTGGGCTGCCGTTGGAAAGGGGCGTTGGGTTGCTTTGCTCAGAACTCCTCTAATAAAGCCAGTCGCTGATTTGGGCTATCTTTTTTTTGCAAAACACAGATATCGAATTTCATATTTGTTAACAGGCAAGCAGCGCTGCGAAAGCGGTACTTGCTCCCGCTAGTTTTCTTATCGACTAGAATTAATTTTGACATTGATGCAATCAATAACGATTTAGATTCGTTATAGCTAATGAACATCTTATCAATCAAAAGGACATTCTGATATGAAATCGACAAAAACGGCCGTAGGGGCAACAGTTGCAGGTATTCTCGCTGCGAGCATCTCAATGGGGGCTCAAGCTGTACCGGATCAGCCCAAAGAGTGGGAAAAGTGTGCCGGGGTGGCCAAAGCCGGGGCAAATGATTGTGGTGCCCTAGATGGTAGCCACGGTTGTGCGGGACAAGCTAAAGAAGACAATATGTCTACCGAATGGATTTATGTCCCCGCAGGGACTTGCGACAAGATAACTGGCGGTGAAGTTAAAGCCGTTAAACCGGCTAAAAGCTAGTGCTTACCTCAAGCATAGCGGGCGCAGGCATAGGCCTGCGCATCCCTCATGTACAACCATTACTCGCAGACGAAACCATAGAGATCCCCTGGTTGGAGGTGCTAGTTGATAACTGGCTAGTAGAGGGGGGATTAAATCAACATCTTCTCAATGCCGTGAGTGATCGCTTTGAGTTGGTTTTCCACAGCGTAGGCCTATCTTTAGGTGGCCCCAGTCCACTTGATTTCGATTACCTTCAACAGATAAAAACCTTAAAGCAGCAATGTGGCGCCCATTGGTATTCTGAACATGCCAGTTTCTCTGGTAATGATGACTTCAAAGTGGCTGATCTACTGCCATTGCCTTATACCCAAGAGGCGGTGATGCATATCAGTCAGCGTATTAAGCAGACTCAAGATTTTTTGGGTGAAAGGATTTTACTCGAAAACGTGTCTACCTATATGAGCTGTCGTCATAATGAGCTGAGTGAGGGGGAGTTTATTGCGGCCATAGCGGAAGAGGCAGATTGTTACCTGTTACTCGATATTAATAACGCTTTTGTGACTAGCGTGAATCTCAATCAGTCGTTGCGCTCATTTATGGACGTTATTCCGGTCGAAAGGGTCAAGCAGATCCATCTTGCAGGTTTTCATGATAAGGGTGATTACTTGCTTGATGCCCATAATCACCCTGTCGCTCCGAGTGTGTGGGCGGCATTTACCGCATACATTCAGCAACACGGGCCTATCCCCAGCATGATTGAATGGGATAGCGAATTGCCGACGTTAGCGCGATTACTGCAAGAGCTGCAAATAGCCGCTGAAATTTTACGATTAGCGCCAACAGAGCGCGTTAACGATGAGATGGCTATGGGTAAACATGTGGTAGGTGAACGATGCGCTTAGCAGATTGGCAGTCGGCTTTTATTCATGCCCTTGAGCCACAGGGGAATGCAAATAAGCTTACTCAGCTTGTTAATGAGCGAGAGCTAAATAGGGTTGATATCTATCGTAATAACGCATTTCAGGCATTAAATAGTGCCCTACAACTGGTTTTTCCGGTTTGCAAATTGGTCGTTGGTGAAGCTTGTTTTACGCAGTTGGTAAAAGGTTATTGCCAGCAATATCCTCTCGCGGACTGCAATTTGAATCGATACGGGCAACACTTTTCATATTGGTTAGCGATAGAAACCTGTCAGCATGCAGCCTTTAAAGATTTAGAATATTTACCAGAATTAGCTCAGTTAGAGTGGTTGTTAAATCAAAGCTATTACAGCATGGACTTGCACGAATTTATGCAGTCGACAAATTGTCGTTTAGAGGCGTTAGCGGAGCTTAGTGAATCAGCGCAGCAGCAGGTTACATTGTTACTGAGGCCGGATGTGGCGCTATTGACGTGTCAGTATCAGGTGCAGCAGGTGTGGGCTAGGCATAATACCCAGCAAGGCATACAAGAATACACAGGTTCAGGCCCTCATTACCTGGTGATATATCGAGACAGATTTAAGGTGCAATTGAGTGTAGTCAGTAAAGCTGAAATGTTTTTACTGCAAGGGATAGCATCTGGGCAAACCTTGGCGCAAATTACCAATTCTGAGCTCGATCTCAGTCTCTTGTCTGGGTTGATTGAACGTCAATGGGTCTGCGGTTTTAGCTTGCCCGTAACTGACTTACTCGCAATAGGTTTGGCTACCAAACACTTGCCTACCAAGCAATGACTGGCTGACTAGAATGGACAGAGAGCTACTGCAAAGCTTATATCGATATTGTTTTTGTTTGACTGCCAACTCCTCTCAAGCTGAAGATCTACTGCAAACCGCAATCGAGCGCTGGCTAAAATGCAGTGCCAAGCCTGTTTCTTTGCGAGCCTATCTAAGAGCAATTATTCGTAACCAATTTATTGATGATTGTCGTAGGCTTAAATTGGTGGACTTTGAACCCCTAGATGATAATGCTCCAGCCCTGCTCGACGAAACCTGTTTGGAAGAGATTGAAATCCAACATGATCTTATCGAATATCTGTTTGAACAACTTAATTCAGCAGAAAGAGAAGTGCTCTATCTGTGGGCGCTCGAAGGCTATAGCGCGGCAGAAATTGCAGAGGACTTAGGCCAACCCCGAGGCACGATTTTGTCGCGTTTACATCGTATTAAATTGAAATCTGCCGACATAGTGCTCGGTGAACCCGTTCTGACTACAGGGGGGCAATAAAGATGAATAATAAAACCGATGCCGCCGAGATGAACTTTAAAGCTCAGGTAAAGCGCCATATTGACAAGCAAATGCTCAGTGAGCTTGGGCTTAATAAAATTGAAGCGCTGCTCGATAGCGTTGACCAAACTGTCGAAGAGGAATGTGCAACACGGGATCAACAAGCGGATTTGAATACTGCACAGGGATCTGGCTGTGATGGCACGCATCGTTATAGCTGTAATAGTAACTCAGAGAGTGATAACTCGCGTGATGGCCGCAGCCGTAATCGATTTAAACTCATGCTTGGTATGGTTGCGAGTTTATTACTGCTAGTGCTGGGTGTGCAGTTGTATCCGCATATGAGCTGGCAAGATAACACCACTCGGCCGAATTCGTTTGCTGTAACGAATAGCATGAGTTGGAAGATTGCCGATGAAGTGGCTAAAAATCATATCAAAATGAAGCCGTTGGAGGTGCAAACTAAGCAACTTTCTACCTTAAGGCAATATTTCACCGAACTTGATTTTGCTATCGTAAATTCGAGTCGAATTGGAGCTAATGGGCAGATGTTAGGCGGTCGCTATTGTTCAGTTCAAGGCCTTACCGCGGCTCAAATACGGTTCAGCGATCAAGGACAAGCTATCACTCTATATGAAGTGCAGTACGATAGGGCGCTATACGGTGAATTGCCCAATATAGAAGCGGGTGACCTGCCTATTGAGCTAGTAGCGAGGGGGGTGGCAGTCTCTATTTGGGTAGAAAAAGGACTATTGATGGCGAGTGCTCGCTTGGCTCACTAAATCTGTCATAAGAGATGACGAATAAAGTGAGCCTTAAGTTATTGGGTTTATAGATTTAGCCAGTACTAGTCGATGGTTTTATGGTCTCGATGATAAAGAGCCCATTGTTCGACTTTTTCGCCACTTGGCAAAGTGCAGAACCCTGTCGCTAAATCCACTTTCCCCTCGAGTGATAAACAGTATTCTGCCGCAGGATTAGGGGCGTCTAAGATCCCTGCTTCACTTTTAGATTGTTTTTGGTGCTTGCTGAACAATGACCATTGTTCAATTTTTTCACCGTTAGGTAGAGAACAGACCCCTGACACTGGGTCAACCTCCCCATTTAGTGATAAACAGTATTCTGTTGCAGGGTTGGGGATGTATGTCGTTTCAACAGCTTGTTCATGATTTTGACGATACAGTTGCCACTGTTCAATTTGTTTACCGCTGGGTAAGGTGCACATGCCGGTGGCTATGTTGAGCTTACCTTGTTGCGATATACAAAACTCTGATGCAGGGTTGGGGGCACTGCTAGAGTCTGCCGCTTGTTCGTTGTCGCGACGAAATAAGGTCCACTGCTCGACTTCTTCACCGTTAGCTAACGTGCAGATGCTAGTTGCTAAATCTACTTTGCCACCTTGTGCTATACAGTTTTCGCTAGCCGGGTTGGCTAGCTGCGGTTTAGTTAGGCTTTGCTTGGTTGAATCACGATAAAGGGTCCATTCTTCCACGCGCTTGCCATCGGGTAGATTACAGTAGCCAACTTGTCCGTTGTCGTTATTTTCTATGACGATATAGCCACCGAGTGAAATACAAAACATAGATGCTGGATTGGCGAGTGTAGTTGCATCTTTTTGGCTAAGTTCTGGCTCCGGTTCTTTTGGATTACAAGCACTTAATAGCATAGCTGTTGTAATCATTAAACTCATTATTAGGGGCTTTTTCATATCTAATCATTCTCCACAGAGTTGATTTAGCTGGGGTTGATACTAATCGATATAAAGAAGAGGGTTAACTCAGAGCTATTTCTTGATGCTTAATTCAAGCCGAATGAGTAAAGGTGTATTGATCCCTTATGAACTCATTGAGCGCAGAAGTTGGCAGCAAAAATACTCCTTTATCACTTCTGATATAGCGTTAGTGAGCTTACATGTAGAATTACTATACTCTTCATTTGCTAAGCGTAAAGGAAGATTTCACTGATAAGAGTAGTAAAGGTTTACTGAAAAGACTGTGAATATAAGCAGATAAAAGAATAATGAAGCAGCTTTTTAAGCTGCTTCTAGTGACCTGTAGAAAGAACTAGCCGCAGACTTTACAGTTGCTTTGTTTTGGCAGTTTCATTTCTCGAAACTCCATCGTCATCGCATCGAACATCAAAATGCGGCCTGCTAAGGTCTGGCCCATATTGGCAATGACCTTGATCGCTTCGACCGCCTGCAAGCAACCGATCATACCGACCACTGGCGCCAAAATCCCTGATTCAACGCAACTAAGCTGCTGCTCACCAAAAAGTTGGCTAAAGCAGTGGTAGCAAGGGGTATTGGCTTGATAGTCAAATACAGTAACCATGCCTTCCATGCGAATTGCGGCTGCAGATATGAGTGGTTTTTTATGCTTAAAGCAGCTTTGGTTAAGCTGCTCACGCACGGCGACATTGTCGGTACAATCCATCACTATTGAGTGCTGCTCAACTAATGCATCAATCTCATGATCATCTAGCACAGCATTGATAGTGTCTATCTGAATATGTGGATTAAGCGCCGTTAAACTTTGCTTGGCTGAGTCCACTTTAGCTTGGCCGACATTGGCGTCTTGATGCAATACCTGTCTTTGTAGATTCGATATCTCGACGGTATCAAAGTCCACTAAGGTCATTGAGCCTATACCTGCCACTGCTAGATATTGGCTCGCTGCGCAGCCTAAGCCGCCGGCACCAATAATCAATATGTTAGCCTGCTTGAGCTTTTCTTGACCTTCAAAGTCCATCGACTTAATCGATATTTGGCGGCTATAACGCAATATTTCAGCGTCAGACAGTATTTCGTCTGTTGCTGCATGTTCTGTGGACATCTATCTGATCTCTTAAGCTAGTTTTGTTGTGCTTGGGTTAGCAAAGCACGCTATTAAACGGTTCTACCGTGACGTGAGAACCGTCACTTAGGCCATCACAATCTTGCGCTAAAATAATAAAGCAGTTTGCCAGTGTCATTGATGTCAGCATACCTGAGCCTTGGCCACCCGTGACAGCGACTTCAGCATCGCCTTGTGCGTTATAGCTTAAAATTGCGCGCTGATACTCCACTCGACCGGGGACTTTACGGATCTCACCCTTTAGTGTGGCAGTTAAAGTGACGGGCTTAGTCTGAGGTAATCCTTGCATCTTATTGAGCAATGGCCAAACGAGTTTGTAAAAGGTCACCATTGAAGAGACGGGGTTGCCAGGTAAACCACAGAAAACGGCATCACCCAAATGACCAAATGCAAAAGGTTTACCGGGCTTGATAGCGAGCTTCCAGAAGGTGATTTGGCCTTCTTCGTCTAATATTTGCTTGGTGTAGTCGGCATCACCCACTGACACGCCGCCAGAAGTCAGCACCATATCTGCAGATTCAGAAGCCATTTTAAAGGCTTGGCGAATCGCTTCTTTGTCATCTTCGATAACACCCAGATCGATCCACTCGATATTACCGCGGCTCAGTAAGCCTTGAATACTATAACGGTTAGAGTCATAGATTTGGCCTGGGCCCAATTCGCTACCGACAGGGCGAAGTTCATCACCGGTTGAGAAAAAGGCGACTTTAACAATGCGCTTAACACGCAGCTGGCTTGCCCCTATGGTGGCTAATACACCCATCTCTGCTGCGCCAATTAAGGTGCCTGCAGTCAGTACTTTAGTACCGCTTGTGAGCTCTTCTCCACGGTAACGTACGTTGGCTCCCTTTTCTTTAGGGGCTGCGATGGTAATTTGTTCGCCGTCAGCTTTGACCTTTTCTTGCATCTGCACCGTATCGTAACCACTTGGCACTGGTGCGCCCGTCATGATACGAATACAACCGCCTTGAATGCACTCGCCTGTAAAGGGGTGACCCGCGAAAGATTGGCCAATTAATTTAAGTGGCTTATCGGCACTTAGATCGGCAAAGTTAAAGGCATAACCATCCATTGCTGAATTATCGAAAGGGGGCAGATCGATATGCGAGGCAAGATCTTCAGCCAGTACTCGGCCTAATGATTGTGGCAATGTCACGACTTCAGAGTCTGTGATGGGTTTTACTTGTTCTAGTAATTTAACGATAGCCTGATCGGGATGCATTAGGCTAGGTTGCGAGCATGGATCTGCATGAGTCTGCATCTATCTATCCTTGAGACGTGAATCGGAACGTTAAGTAAAAACGAATATAGTGCATTATGCCACGGTGAATGTAGATGGCTATGATCTGCGCGGCAGTTTTTAAACACAATCAAAATAGAAGCATAATTAATCGTGATAATTATGATTCTATTGCTTTGAGTTGAAATACAGGCTTTAAGCCTGATTTAACTCGGTTTTTTGTTAAATACAATGGTTAACAAGGTAGCCGAGAAGCCTGTAAATGAAAACTATTATTATTTAATTAACAGTCACTTAAGTAAATTTTATTGCAATTAGTTGCTAGCTTGATAACAATGACGTTTATAAATCGAAAGCCCTAAGGAATTGCAATGTTAGCCCAGAAGATGATTGACCAGTTAAATGACCAGATCAATATGGAGTTCTTCTCCTCTAACCTTTACCTGCAAATGAGTGCATGGTGTGAAGACAAAGGCTTTGAAGGGGCGGCTAAGTTTATGCGTGCTCATGCAGACGAAGAGATGGGTCATATGCATCGCTTGTTCACTTACGTCAGTGAAACTGGCGGTATGCCATTATTAGGCACTATCGAAGCACCACAGGCTGATTTTCCATCTCTACTGGCTTTGTTTGAATACACCTATGAACATGAGCAATTGATCACTAAGCAGATCAACCAATTGGCTCATGCAGCTTTTACTAACCAAGACTATTCTACTTTTAACTTCTTGCAGTGGTATGTGTCAGAGCAGCACGAAGAAGAGAAACTATTCAAGTCTATCGTCGATAAAATTCGTCTAGTGGGTGAAGATGGCAAGGCGCTATTCTTTGTCGATAAAGATTTGGCACAGATGGCTGTTGAAGAGTCTGCAAGTGTAATGACGAGCGCTGCAGTATAAATCGCCAGTTTAAAAGAATATAAAAGAGCAGCTTAGCTGTAATGCCGTTCACTTAAGGTGAACGGCATTTTTATTTTTGGCATACCGTTGAGGCCTTGGTTTTACTGTTCTGGGGA
>NZ_JBRILT010000016.1:0-92415 GCF_052977065.1 Shewanella sp. 125m-1 | reverse complement strand
TTTACTTTCTCAAACAAATCAAGAAATTGGCTAGCTAATCAAAATTAGTGACTAAACTCAGTCGCGTTTGTTATAGATCATACCGTTGGCTTTACTCTTAACTATCACATTGGTCGAAGGTTCGAATCCTTCACAGCCCACCACTTCTTGCTCATCCTTAGTTTTACTTTCTCAAACAAATCAAGAAATTGGCTAGCTAATCAAAATTAGTGACTAAACTCAGTCGCGTTTGTTATAGAACATGCAGTTGGCTTTACTCTTAACTACCACATTGGTCGAAGGTTCGAATCCTTCACAGTCCACCACTTATCAAATATCCTCGATATACTTTCCCTATTCAGTCAGAAATATCACTAGCAAGTACACCGTCTATTCGTTTTATGTAACTATACCTATACCTATACCTATACCTATACCTATAGATTATGCGTTGATAGCTTAGTCGAATGCATAATTGATCCTGCTAATTATTGATCATACAGTTAGCTTTACTCTCTGTTTAATTAGTTCAATTGCTCGAAAGTTCGAATCCTTCACAACTAACGACTTGTTAGTTTTGTCTCCAATACTCTTCTCTGTATGATTTTAAAGTCGCAGTCAGCCTTTAATATTTCATTATCACATTGCTGTTTATTATTGAACATGGGGTTGGATTTACCCTTTACCGAATTGACCGAATTGACCGAATTGACCGAATTGGTCGAAGCTTCTAATTGAAAAGCTGCAATGTTCATTACCCCATACAATTTAGGATTAGTTTGAGTTAACTATTGTCGAGATTAATGAGGAGACACCAGCCTAGCATGCAACCAAATAAATTCTGGAGAGTGTTTGCGCACTTATAAAAGTTTGGAACTGTCGCTTTAATTACGCTGGAATGGAATTAAAGTAGATAGTTTTGTTTGAGAGAAGCAAGGTTACTAGAGCTCTGTATTGTTAAGCTCCGCTATTTTTTTATAATAGTCTTAAAGATATTTTCAAGCGTTACACTAAAATTTCAAATTTGTGTCAAAAGAAGATGTGAAATACACTTTGCTCGCTAAGTGTTTGAATTTGAAGGCTATTGAAGGGGGCTTGATAAGCTTCGGAGTTTTACTTCCAAGCTGATAACTGTAATGTCTTTATTGTCACCTGCAGTATAGTGGATCAATTTCTTATCTAGAATTAACACTTTGTATAATTCTTTACTAATATTTTAATCGTTAAATGCGAATATAGTTAATTAGCAATGAGTGTTCTACCTTGGTCTGATAGACCTATTGCTAATGTTGTCTAGTTGTTAACTCGGTCATATTTTGTATGGATAATAAAAATATCAGGGAGAAAGGGAATGAAACAAGCAAAATTAACGCTTATTGGTGCGGCAACTATTGCAGCAATGAGCTTCGGTGTCCAAGCTGATACTGAGTTTAAATTTGGTGGTTATGTCAAAGCAGATGTAATGTTTAGTGATTACAGCAATGGTGCGCCAGGTTCAGGTAGTTTATCTCGTCAATTTTATGTGCCAGGTACTATTTATGGCGATCCAAGTAATGGTAAGCAAGTCGTCGATTTCCAAGCACGAGAATCACGGTTTAATTTTAAAACATCTACAGATCTTGATGGCCATAAGTTATCAGGCTTTATTGAACTCGACTTTATGACCACGGATAATGGTAATGAGCGCGTGTCCAATAGCTATTCGCCACGTATTCGCCAAGCATTTGTGAGTTTTGATAATTGGGCCGCTGGACAGATGTGGACCACTTTCCAAAATCCGGGAGCACTACCTGAAAATCTCGATTTTATTGGCGCGGCAGATGGTACGCCCTTTGTTCGTCAAAGTCAGGTTAGATACACTAATGGTGGTTTTCAGTTCTCGGCAGAAAACCCTGAGACAACGGTTAATAGTTACCGCAATGCAACAGGTGGTAGCAGTCGAATAACCAGTGGTAGTGGGATGGTTCCTGATTTTGTCGCTCGCTATAACATGAAAACTGAAAGTGGTATGGCATTTACTTTTGCAGGCCTTGCTCGTCAGTTAAATGTCGAAATGGATAAAAATACAGCTAATCCTATAGATTCGTCAGAATTCGGTTATGGTTTGAGTTTCACTGGTGTTATCCCTGTAGGTCAAGATGATATCAAGATGTCTGCTACCTATGGTGAAGGATTAGGGCGTTATATGGCGCTAAACTATGCCAACGCTGGCGTACTTGATGCTAAAGGTAATATTCAGACCATTGAGTCATATGGTGGTTTTATTTCTTATCGTCACTGGTGGAATGATAAATGGAGAACCAGTATCACAGGTTCGGGTTTTAAAGCGGATAATAAGGTTGCTCTTACGGGGGGGACTGTAAATAAGGACTCTTATTCAGGCTATATCAACTTACTTTATTCGCCAGTTAAACCATTAACTGTGGGTGTTGAGTATATGTATGCGAAAAACACCAAAGAAAATGGTGTAGACGGTGAACTGAATCGCGTCATTTTCTCGATGAAATATGTACTCTAGTTGAGCAGAAAGACTTATTAAGTGTGACTGAGTACAATAAAAAAGGAGGGGATAGCCTCCTTTTTTATTGTACTTAACTTTATGCAGCTGGCATTAAGTTGTTATCTCTTACATATTGTTCGAACTCAGTACAGCCACCAATATGAACTTGGTCAACAAAGATCTGTGGGACGGTTTCGACCGGCTTACCAACTGTCTTTTCTAAGTCCGCTTTGCTGATCCCTTCAGCGTGGATATCAACATACTTGAATTTAAAATCTTCACGTTTTTCTGTAAGTTGCTCAGCAACTTGGACTGCACGAACACAATATGGGCAACCTGGACGACCAAAAATAACAACGAACATAATAGCTTCCTCAAAAATAGCTTGAGCACTTTATATCATAGCTATTGCAATTGTTCTAATCGATATTAGAGGTCATGTTAATCGTATTGCTGATTTTTATTCAAATTGTGACTTATCAGTTTGATAACGACCTTTGTAATCAAAAATAGTCTCCATCAGTTCCCAGCCTTTTTTACCTTTTTTCAGTAATAACAGGTCTGGTTTTCTGAACATGTTTGAATCATCACTGACTTCTTGTGCTGATTTGTACTTCTTATGCTTGATGCCTGGTGTTCGACTATGAGGGAAGATAAATAGGGCAAACATAGCACGAATTTGTGCAGGAGTTTGCATCTTGAAGTAGCGGCAAAAGTCATTGCCATCAAGATCAATATATCGAACAACCAAACGTTCAGCTTGTGGTTCGAGAAGCATACTTTGACATTTAAAAAGGTGGTGATGCTTCTGCTGTAGGACTTCTTTTAATCGTTTATCAGGGTCGACTAAAATGGCCTGACAGTGCTGACACACTTTTGCAGCAATATCGTTTTCTTCACCACAATTAGGGCAAGCTTTAGAGCGAAATCGAAAATCGCATTGCTCTTTACGTCCATCCCTCTCTACTAGAGCCTGACAGCGGCGGCCAAAGTGCTCGATAATGTCACCATCATTATCGGTTAAGCCCCAAAATATATTAGCAAAGTCGCACACTGGGCAGTGTACCTGCACTGGCTTACACTTACTGTTGGGCTTGGGTTGACCCACTTCTGGGTAGAACAGGTCATAGCCGTTGGCTGCATAATCAATAACAAGGCACTCAGTCTTATTTTTATCAACTCTTAAACCGCGGCCAACCATTTGCTGAAAAAGGCTTACAGAAGCGGTAGGGCGCAGTATTGCAATAAGATCGACATGAGGAGCGTCAAAGCCTGTAGTTAACACTGCAACATTGACGAGATACTTAATTTGTTTTGCTTTAAACGCTTGAATTAAGGTATCTCGATCATCACGAGAGGTTTTAGCTGTGATCAGTGCCACTTGTTCACCTTGGAGCTTGCTGACAACCTCTTCAGCATGCTTAACCGTGGCGGCAAAAATAATGATCCCTTGCCGATGTTGTCCAAATGCGATTAATTGCTTAACGATGGCGGTGGTTGCACGGCCGCAATGGTTAAGGATGGAGTTAACTTCTTTTTCATTGTATTCACCCGTTGGCGAGGCCGTTAGCTCACTAAAGTCATATTGAGCACTGAGTCCATCAAACATCTTAGGTTGGCTTAAAAATCCCTGTTTAATCAGTGGGCGCATTGGGAGTTCAAATATACACTTTTCAAATACAGGCTTTTCGGTGTTGCCAACCTTGTCGTGGTAATGATGGCGATATATCCAGCCTAAATCGAGTCGGTAGGGAGTTGCGGTTAGCCCCAGTAATCTAATATGACTATTTTTAGACTTTAAGTGAGTGAGTAGCTGCTGATATTGACTATCTTTATCAGGGCTAACTCGATGACATTCATCAATAATCACTAAGCTGTATGGCTCATCAAATTGAGCGGGTTGCTTTACCGCTGATTGAATACTGGCAACAACGGTTTTACCGTCGGTGGACTTTTGGTTGAGTCCCGCCGAGTAGATTTTAGCTTCGGTGGTTAATAGCCCCACTTTTTCTGCATTTTGAGCAACTAATTCCTTAACGTGCGTAAGGATTAACACTCGGCCTTTAGCTATTCTGGCGAGTTCAGCGATGACGATACTTTTACCTGCGCCAGTGGGTAAAACCAAAACTGCGGAGTCATAACTTGATTTGAAATGTTGAATCGCTGCGTCAACAGATTGCTGCTGATAATCTCTCAGTTGCACGAAAAGAACCTAATTAAATACGACTTTATAAAGGAAATGATCCCACATTTGGCTCAATGCGATAAGCAAAATTTTGAGGATTGTTTTATGACGACTTTCCAGCGCAAGATGAGGCATAAAAAAAAGCCCCTCTGAGAGGGGCTAGGGAGGTCAAACAATAGAATTGTTTATCTTGGCTTTATTGCTAAGATATATTTGCTAAGGCTTACTCGCTGCGATTAAGTCGGCTTTCAATCAATGTATCTATTACCGCAGGGTCGGCGAGTGTAGACGAGTCACCTAAGTTAGTAACTTCATTTGCAGCAATCTTACGTAAGAAGCGACGCATGATTTTACCTGAACGCGTCTTAGGTAAACCGCCAGCCCATTGAATAAGATCGGGTGTGGCAAGGGCGCCAATCTCTTTTCTTACCCATTGGCGAAGTTCCTGACGTAGCTCTTCTGTCTCTACAGAGCCCTTGGTCAAAGTGACATAGGCGTAAATCCCTTGTCCTTTGATGTCATGTGGATAACCGACAACAGCGGCCTCAGCGACTAGCTCATGAGCGACTAGCGCACTTTCAACCTCAGCAGTACCTAAGCGGTGACCTGACACATTAATCACATCATCAACACGGCCTGTGATCCAGTAATAGCCGTCTTCATCGCGCTTAGCACCATCACCAGTAAAGTACATGCCTCTAAAGGTTTTGAAGTATGTCAGTACAAACCTGTCATGGTCACCAAATACTGTTCGCATCTGCCCAGGCCAAGAATCTAAGATAACTAAGTTACCTTCGTTGGCACCATCAACAATATTACCCATATTATCGACAAGTGCAGGCTGCACACCAAAGAATGGACGGGTTGCAGAGCCCGGTTTAGTATCTGTTGCACCAGGGAGCGGGCTAATCAAAATACCGCCAGTTTCCGTTTGCCACCAAGTATCTACAATTGGGCACTTTTCATGGCCAATCACATCGTTGTACCAGCGCCAAGCTTCAGGGTTAATCGGTTCACCTACCGAGCCCATTATACGCAAAGAGCTACCATCAAACCCTGCAAACTGCTCTTTACCTTCCGCCATCAGCGCGCGGATAAGGGTTGGTGCCGTATAAAGAATATTTACCTTGTGGCGGTCAATCATTTCACCTAGACGTGCAGGACTTGGGTAGTTTGGTACGCCCTCATGAATAAGCACTGTTGCGCCATTGGCTAGCGGGCCGTAAACCATATAAGAATGGCCGGTGATCCAGCCTACATCAGCAGTACACCAATAGACTTCACCGTCTTTATAGTCGAAGACATATTCGTGGGTCATGGCTGCGTAAACCATATAACCACCCGTAGTGTGTAGCACACCTTTAGGGTTACCGGTTGAACCTGATGTATATAGTAGGAACAGTGGATCCTCTGCGCCCATTTCTTCTGCAATACAATGCTCTGATGCCGTCTCCATTAAAGACTCCCACCAGATGTCACGACCCTCAACCCAGTTGATGTCGCCGCCAGTACGCTTCATCACGATGACTTTTTCGATGCAATCCACATCAGGGTGAGCAAGTGCATCATCGATATTGGCTTTCAGTGGAATGATCCGGCCTGCACGAATGCCTTCATCGGCGGTAATTATTACTTTTGAATTACCGTCAATGACACGTGAGGCAATCGAGTCTGGTGAGAACCCACCAAAGACAACAGAGTGAATGGCACCTATTCTGGCACATGCAAGCATAGCAATAGCCGCTTCAGGCACCATAGGCATGTAAATAGTGACTACATCGCCACGGCGTACGCCCTGGCTTCGAAGTGCATTAGCGAATTTACACACTTGCGCATGTAGCTCGCCGTAGGTAAGGGTGCGCTGATCTTTTGCGTCATCGCCTTCCCAAATAATCGCCAGCTTATCGGCATTGTGTTCTAAGTGTCTGTCTAAACAGTTTGCGGATGCGTTGAGCGTGCCGTCATAGAACCACTTAATAAACAAGTTGTGGTCATCGAAAGAGGTTTTCTTTACCTTAGTAAAAGGTTTGATCCAGTCGATACGGTTGCCGTGTTCTCTCCAGAAACCTTCAGGATTCACAATCGACTCTTGATACATTTTTTTATATTGTTCATCGTTTACAAGTGCGTTTGCAGCGATTTCACTTGGTACTTTATAGAGAGACTGCGTGCTCATTGGGCTTCCCTTATCTAATAATGCGTAAGCTGAGTATGGATTGAGAGAGAGGGATTTCTCTATTAGACCTTGGTCTAGTAAAATATTTTCCTTATTTTTTAGTTGCTTGTAATTTTATTTCGGCTGGATTTCATTCGTTTTTTACCGCAAAATAGTTAAAAAAAAGAGAATCCTATGAATTTGACTGTTTTGGTTGGCAGCATTGCCCTCATTTATGTGTTGCTACTGTTTCTGCTTGCTTGGGGCGCGGAGCGTTGGTTCAGTGGGATCACTAAACGGATCCAGACTTGGATTTACGGTTTAAGCTTGGCGGTGTATTGCTCCTCGTGGAGTTTTCTCGGTACCGTTGGTCAATCAGCTCAAGATCTGTGGTCTTTCTTGCCCATTTTTATCGGCCCTATTCTTATTTTTGTTTTTGGTTTCAGCTTACTGCGCAAAATGGTCATTGTCTCTAAAGCGCAAAATATTACCTCTGTTGCTGACTTTATTGCCGCGCGATATGGCAAATCTCAGTTACTTGCCGCCATTGTTACCCTCATCGCCCTCTTTGGGATCATGCCCTATATTGCACTACAGCTAAAAGCGATGGTGTTCAGTCTCAACCTTTTTCAGCCCGATGGTTCATTGTTTAATGGCAGTAAAGTCTCATTGATTATCACTGCAATTTTGGCGATTTTTGCCATTTTATTTGGAACACGAAAACTCGATGCAACTGAACATAATCCGGGAATGATGTTAGCCATCGCTTTCGAATCGTTAGTTAAATTAGGGGCTTTTTTACTGGTAGGTATTGTTATTAGCTTCGGTGTCTTTGATGGCTTTGGTGATATCTGGCAACAAGCTAGCGAGCGTGACTTAATTAACAAGCCTAATCTCCGCCTTGAGTCTTTAATGCCGGAGCTGCTAGTTGGTATGGCCGCGTTTTTATGTATGCCACGGCAATTCCATGTGATGATGGTGGAGTGTGAAAATGAGCGCACCATCTTAAAAGCGCGTTGGTTATTCCCTCTCTACTTATTGCTATTTGGGCTGTTTGTTGCCCCTCTTGCACTTGCGGGTAAGTTATTACTGGGTGATGCGGTTGCAGCTGACACCTATGTGATTAATCTTCCATTGGCGTTGAATCAGCCTTGGCTAGCGGTTGTTGCCCTATTAGGTACACTTTCTGCTGCTACAGGCATGGTGATTGTTGCTGTAGTGACCATTAGTGTCATGGTGAGTAATGAGTGGTTAGTGCCATTAATGCTCCGCACTGGCCAGATTAAAGCACGAAATTTCAGTCAGTTTTCACAGCTATTATTAAATGCACGGCGCTTAGCAATCATTCTGATTTTAGGACTAGGTTATTTTAGTTACTTGTCGTTCATGGACAATGACTCGCTATCATCGTTAGGTATGCTGTCATTTGGTGCTTTTGCGCAACTAGCTCCGGCACTGATAGGGGGGATGTACTGGAAGCATGGTAACCGTAGTGGTGTGTTCTTAGGGCTTGCGGTTGGCTTTAGTTGTTGGTGTTACATATTGCTGCAAGGTGCGGTGAATTCTCCGGCTATTATGACGACTGATTTTGCGCTGCTCGAATCTATCACGCCCAATGTGCGCGATATTCTGATTGCCTTATTGGCAAACTGTGCCTGTTATATGCTGGGTTCAGTCTGGTTTAGAGCGGGTGTTGCCGAGCGAATGCAAGCAAGTGCTTTTGTGACACCTGGTCAGCTTAAAAAAGACAATAATCGTAAGAGTGTCGCGGTTTCACAGCAAGACTTACTTATTCTTGCCAGCCGCTTTGTCAGTCCAACCCGTGCTTATGAGAGCTTTTCTGCATTTTCAGAAGAGGCGGTAAAAAGTGATAGCTGGCATAAAATGGCGCCACCAGAGCTTATCGCTCACACAGAGCATATGTTAGCAGGGGTGTTAGGGGCCTCAAGTGCATCACTGGTACTGGATTCGGTTTTGCAAGGCCGCGATTTAGCATTAGATGAAGTGTTTAGTTTAGTTGATGAAGCGTCATCTAAAATAATCTTAAGCCAAGACATGCTGCGTGGAGCGATTGAACACGCTTATGAAGGCATGAGTGTGGTCGATAAAGACCTAAATTTGGTTGCCTGGAATTACAAATACGCTGAGCTATATGATTATCCAGATAACTTTTTGCACTCAGGTATGCCGATTAGTGATGTCGTACGCTTCAATGCTGAGCGAGGATATTGCGGTGAAGGGGATATAGCAGCACATGTAGAAAAACGGGTGCAACATATGCGCAATGGCACGCCCCATGTGTCAGAGCGGCAACGCAAAGACGGTAAAGTGATTAAGATCCAGGGGAATCCAATGCCTGGCGGCGGTTTTGTTATGAACTTTACCGACATTACTCAGTATCGCCAGCAAGCTGAAGCACTGCAAGAGGCCAATGAAACATTAGAGGCTAGAGTTAAAGAACGTACTTATGAGTTAGCCTTGCTTAATAGCAAGTTACTCGAGGCTAAGGCGCAAGAGGAGATGGCCAATGCATCTAAAAGTCGATTCCTTGCCGCTGTAGGCCATGACTTGATGCAACCATTAAATGCCGCAAGATTATTTACCGCTTCTTTGTCGCAATATCCGAATCTTGACCTAGAGGGGAAAACGACTCTTAATCATGTGAATAGTTCGCTTAAAATTGCCGGTGAGCTACTCACCGATCTGCTTGATATCTCTAAGCTTGATTCTGGAATGGTGGAGGTAAATAGACGTGACTTTTCTATAGCAGATTTGCTGGACGGTTTAGCCGTTGAGTTTGATGCTATGTCTAAGGATTGCTTGATTAAGTTCAGTTTTGTCGCTAGCTCGGTAACGATAAACTCAGATCAAAGCTTATTACGCCGTGTGCTGCAGAATTTCCTGACTAACGCCTATCGATATGCCAAGGGGAATAGAGTGCTACTAGGTTGTCGTCATCGAGGTGCCGAGCTTGAGATCCAAGTTATTGATACTGGTTGCGGTATCGACGCAAGCGAAACGACAGAGATCTTCAAAGAGTTTAAACGTCTTGATAATCCACAGAGTAAAAGTGTCAGTGGCTTAGGTCTTGGATTGGCGATAGCAGATAGAATTAGTCGAGTACTCTCCCATGATATTAATGTGAGTTCTGAACTTGGAAAAGGCTCGGTGTTCTCCATTCGAGTGCCACTAGGTGAGAAGAACACAGCTCCTAAGCCAAAGAAAGTAACGTCACTACTGCAACCACTCGCGGGTGTGAAAGTGCTGTGCATTGATAATGAAGAAGCCATTTTAGCGGGACTGGAGAGTTTATTAAGTCGTTGGCAATGTGAAGTGATATGTGCCAAAGATTTAGCCGATGCTCGGATCAAACTTGGCCTTAAAGGAGTGGCTCCTGACATTGTACTTGCCGATTATCATTTGGATGATGGTCAAAATGGCGTTGATGCAATGGACGGAATTCGAAGTTTATATGGCGAGCATCTGCCGGGCATACTTATCACTGCTAATACTCGTAAAGATCTGATTGATGATATGCATAGGCGGGGTTATCACTATATGGCGAAAATGGTTAAACCTGCTGCGTTAAGAGCGCTTATTTCTAGCTTAGTCAAAAAGAGTTAGTGACGATTGGCTGTAAATAAAGCAAATATAAAGACAAGATAATTTAAGTAAAACAAAGTGTAAGTATAAAGAGTGTAAGCATAAAAAAGGTACGCAATTGCGTACCTTTTTTATGCTTAGTTTTTCACTCTCAGCTTTTAACTAGGAGGCTCAGGCTGGATGCATAGCCATTAAGATGAGCGTAGCGAAAATATTGAGGCTTATTTAAGCACTCGTTAGGAGACTGTAAGTGGATTTTATTCTACTTTTACAGGCGTTAGCCCTTGCTCTCGTGATTCAAGTGCAGTTTCAAGATCAAAGCCGCTGGTTTTCCAGCTTTTAGCTTCTTCAGGCGTAAAGGATTGATCTTTCCAGCTTTGTGCATCTTCTAAGTTAAATCCATCCTTGCTCCAGGCTGCTGATTGCTCAGCGTTGAAGCCCGCACGATTCCAATTTTGAGCTTGCTCTGCATTAAAGCCAATTTCCTTCCATGCTGCAATATCTCCTTCAGACATACCTTTCCATGTTGCAGGCGAAGAGGCACAGGCGCTAAGCGCTAAAATAATCATGACTAGACCGAGCTTTTTCATATCAATTTCCTTGGTTAGTTATAGTCAGTTCTGCTTATCTCACCCTAGGTATGTTCCGGGTACAGCTTTCGACAATACATTATTGGCTTATGTGTAAGTTTGACGTTCACTATTGAAGATAGTCGCTCAAATATATCTCGACAAGTTATTGCTTACAGTGAAGTAAACAGATTTAACCAGCAAGGCTGTACTACTATCACTTTGCGGGAAATATGAATTTTTTAATTTAGAGAGTTGCCGATTTTATGTTCTTGACCTAACTGGTTAGATGGATATACTGAACAAAATCTAGATTTTGTAAAAAATATAAAACAAGAAGTAACTGATTACTCAAAGGGAATCGATATGTCCGAGCCACGCTGCAACTCTTATTATAACGCTACCATTAATAACGAAACCGATTACCCTGAATTGGAAGGGGAGATCCGTGTTGATGTGGTCATTGTTGGGGGAGGTTTTACCGGAGTTGCCACCGCGATAGAGCTATCAGAAAAAGGATTCAAAGTTGCAATCTTAGAAGCGAATAAAATTGCATGGGGGGCAACCGGACGCAATGGTGGTCAAGTGACAGGGAGTCTGTCGGGTGATCAAGCCATGACCAAGCAGCTGGTAAATTGTATCGGCACAGAGGCGGAAGAGTATGTGTGGAATATGCGCTGGCGTGGACATGACATTATTAAAGAACGTGTTAAAAAGTATAATATTGAGTGCGATTTAAAATTTGGGCATATCCATACCGCTTATAAAGCTAGTCACTTAAAAGAGCTTGAGAAAACCTATAACGAAGGTTGCTTGCGAGGCATGGACAGTGAACTGGCCATGTTGGATAAAATGGAATTGGCGCAATATGTTAATACTCCTCTCTATCATGGCGGCTTGCTAAATAAACGCAATATGCACTTGCATTCAGTTAATTTGTGTATTGGTGAAGCGAAAGCCGCAGAAGGTCTTGGCGCACAAATTTTTGAGCACTCAGCGGTGATTGATATTGATGATGGAGCGCTCGTTACCGTAACAACAGCTAAGGGTAAAGTGGTTGCCAATAGCGCAGTGCTAGCGGGTAACGCTTATCATAAATTGGCCCGTAAACAATTACGCGGAATGCTATTTCCTGCCTCATTGGGTAACTGCGCAACGGCTCAATTATCACCAGAAATGGCCAGGAGTTTAATTCCCCAAGATGTGGCAGTTTACGATACGCGCTTTGTGCTCGACTATTACCGTTTAACCGCAGATAACCGATTAATGTTCGGCGGCGGGACCAATTACTCTGGCCGAGACTCTAAACATGTCGCTGCAGAGTTGAGACCTGCAATCGAGCGAACCTTTCCACAACTTAAAGATGTTGATATTGAATTTGAATGGACCGGGTTGGCTGGAATTGTACTTAATCGGATCCCACAATTGGGCAAAGTGTCACCTAATGTCTATTACTGCCAGGGCTATTCAGGCCATGGTGTGGCGACATCTCATATTATGGGTGAGATCATGGCAAGTGCTATTATTGGCGAACAACAAGAGTTTGATCTGTTTGCGCAAATGTCCCACTACCGTATTCCGCTTAATGAATGGTTTGGCAACCAGGCATTAGCGCTAGGAATGATGTATTACAAGGTGATGGAGAACTTTCGTTAAACGGATCAATAAAAAAACGCTTCGAGTACTCGAAGCGTTTTAGTTTATAGATAGGTTGGCTACAACACTTTGCTTATGGACTAGATATCGACCTTATCCATCTCAAGTTGCTGTAGCGCAATCACAGCTTGAGTGCGGTTTCTTACGCCAAGCTTTCTAAATATCGCCGTAGCATGGGCTTTAATCGTGGCTTCTGACACACCAAGATCATAGGCAATTTGCTTATTGAGTAAACCTTCAGCAAACATTTGCAGTACCTTATATTGCTGGGGTGTTAAATCGGCAAGTTTACTCGCCATTTGGTTGGTGTCATCTTCGTTAATTTCTTGAAGTTCAACACCTTGGGGTAACCAAATATCACCAAATAATACCGCTTCTAATGCTTGTGCTAAGGTTTCCATAGAAGAAGACTTAGGGATAAATCCAGAGCTACCATAATGAATCGCGCGGCTAATAGTGAGGTTATCTTCATGAGCTGATATCACTACAACAGGTAGCTCTTGAAAGTGGGTTCTGAGGTGGATCAGGGTTGAATACCCATGAGAACCGGGCATTTGAAGATCTAATAACACTGCATCGTATTCAATGTCATTATTCTCGAGTAGGGCCTGTAGCGCATCTGCGCTATCTGCCTCATACCATTGAGTATTAATGAATTCAGACGATAGTGCTTGTCTAAGTGCGTTGCGAAATAACGGATGGTCATCGGCTATTATTATATTTAAATTTTCAGGCTTCATGGCTTTATAGGGTTGTTTTGGTTGCACGTGAAGGTAGTTCAATGTAACAGATAAATGACAAGGGGTTCTATGGCTTTTTACTGGAAAAGTTACTATTTGTTAAAATAATTGTCGAAGTTAGACTTTGGTCTAAAGTCACCATTGCAGGCTATCTATGCAAAGGTGTGAGTCTGCTAGTGTTCAAAAGCAAGGCAAGACTAAAGGTCAGAATGAAGACTGGATAGGAAGATAGTATTGCAAGATAGGAATGGATGTTAATAGTGAAAGATAGAAATGGATAATAAGAGTGACAGAGCCTGATTACAGACAAGGGCTAACGATGCAGCCCTCAATCTTTGTTTATCCTGGCTAAAGAAGACTAACGATTAACAATGTGGCGGCCACACTGCAGTCGGTTTTCTTTGCTCATCAACAGCGACAAAGGTAAATACGCCACGAATAGCGTGATCCCTTAGATCTTGATACATGTCTTCAACGAAAATGTTCACTTCAACTTTAATTGAGGTATTACCCACATGAATAACTCTGGCAATAATCTCAGCTAATGAACCCGCAGGAATAGGCTTATTAAAATCAATTCTATCCGAACTCACAGTAACCAAGGTCTTACGGCAAAAACGGGTCGCTGCAATGAAAGCGGTTTCATCCATCCAAGCTAATGCTTCGCCACCAAAAAGCGTGTTGTGATGATTGGTGATAGAAGGGAATACGGCCTTGATAACGCGAGCCTCTGATTGTTCGATTCGAAGAGCGACCTCTTCAGGAAACTTTGCGGGAGTTTGAGTTAACGGCATACGGCAACCTATGGTTATGCATTAATGAGGCGATATTATAGCCGTTTTTGTAATTTTATAACAGGTTGGGCCGGTTGTGATTGGGTAGAAAGTGAACCGGCTTTAAAGGTTAGTCGCTTGATATATATTTTACTTTTGATTCATATACTTAAAGTTACTTTTACATCGACTAATAAAAAAACGCACCAACTCATTGAGCGGGTGCGTTTATCTTATAGAGCTTCAGCTTACTCAAGCGAGTTTTACTTTTGCTTTAGCAATTCGATTCTCGCACGCGATGCTTTGGCTAAGTCGCTGAGCAATGCCAGAGAGTCATCCCAGTGAATACACGCATCGGTAATACTCTTGCCGTAAATCAGCTCTTCACCAGCAACAACTTTTTGGTTGCCTTCTTCGATAAAGCTTTCAGCCATAATACCTGCAATGGCTGTAGAGCCTTGCGCCATCTGTTGCATAATCGATTCAGCGACATTGAGCTGCTCTTTATGCATTTTACGGCTATTGCCATGGCTAAAATCGATAACCATACGTTGGGTCACACCGACGCTATCAAGCTGTGCCGCTGCTTTTTGAATGTCATCGCTGTGATAATTAGGCTCTTTACCGCCACGTAAAATAATGTGGCCAAATGGGTTACCGTGAGTGCGATAAACGGCCATAGCACCATCTTTATCCGGTGAATAGAAGATATGTGGAGCTTGCGCTGCGCGAACGGCATCAACTGCAATATCGATATTACCGTCAGTGCCGTTTTTAAAGCCTACCGGACACGAAAGTGCTGAGGCCATTTCACGGTGAATTTGGCTTTCAGTGGTGCGTGCGCCAATGGCGCCCCAGGTGATCAGATCCGCAATATACTGGCCATTTACCATATCTAAAAACTCAGTTGCGATAGGTAACTTAAGTTCAGTGATCTGCTGTAGAAGGTGACGTGCTTTACGTAGGCCTTTATTAGGGCTAAAGCTGCCATCTAAGTCTGGATCTGAAATAAGGCCTTTCCAGCCAACGGTTGTACGCGGCTTCTCAAAGTAAACACGCATTAAGATGCATAAGTCGTCTTTATATTGCTGGTGCAATTTAGCTAAGCGCTGAGCGTAATCGAGTGCTGCTTCAGTGTCATGGATTGAACATGGACCAATAATCACAAGTAAGCGTTGATCATCACCATTAATAATGGCTTCAACTTCGTGGCGCTGCTGGACTAAATAGTCAGCGGCATCTTGTGTTAAAGGATATTCAGAAGCGAGTTGTGCAGGTGAAATTACCTTACATAAAAGGGAGGTGCGTAGTTCGTCTGTTTTAATGGTCATTCACAATACCGAGCGTTCGTATGGGCTTTCGCCTGATTACCTCGGATTATAACTAATAGTTTGGCTGTGCACAGTGGCAATTGCCTTAAAAATGAAGCTAATTTTCACTCAATCGATAATTATTTGATATAAATTAAAGGCTTTCATTTTAAAAAGCCTTTAATTTCAGCGCTAATGCCTTGCACTAGATTTAGAACATGTGACGCTCTAAGCCTGTTGCTTCAATGATCTTAGTGGCAATTTCTTCGACAGAATGATTGGTTGTATTAACGTAAGGGATCCGTTCACGTTTATACATCATTTCTACCTCTTTAACTTCCATTCGGCATTGACGTAATGACGAGTAACGGCTGTTTGACATACGACTTTGACGGATCTCATGCAATCTTTCAGGATCGATGGTCAAACCAAATAGCTTACCTTTATTACGTTTTAATGCGTCGGGTAGCTTTAGATTATCCATGTCATCTTCAGTAAACGGATAGTTCGCTGCCTTTATACCAAACTGCATAGAAAGATATAGGCTTGATGGCGTTTTACCGCAGCGCGATACACCTAATAAAATGAGGTCGGCTTTATCCATATGTTTCATGGTTTGGCCGTCATCATTTTCCATGGCGTAGTTAATGGCATCAATACGCGCTTCATAACTGTCATTCGTTTTACCGTGAGTACGATGCAAAGCTGGCGTAGCAGCAATACCTAGTTGTTTCTCTAATGGCGCCACAAAAGTGTTCAAAAAGTCATAATCTAAGCCTTCGCTGCTATAGATAACATCACGGATCTCAGCTTTTACGATGGAGTGGAAAACAAGAGGCCGTTCACCTGTTGTAATAAAACAATCATTTATTTGAGCCTTAACAGCTTCTGCTTTGGCTTCTGTTTCAACGAATGGGATTGTAAGTGCATCAAATTCCAAAGGAAATTGTGAAAGCACTGCATGGCCGAATACCTCAGCTGTGATCGCAGTCCCATCTGAGATATAAAATACTTTACGCAACATTTTGACCTCTTGTAGTAATAAAATTACAAATAAAATTATACATTTACGCTTCTTGTCATGGAGTGTAAGATGCTGTTGCTCTCGTGTGAAGAGCCACACTAAAATATACTTGCGGAGATAAGAACTGTGCAGCAATACGTACTCTGGTATCAAGAATTAGGCATGGGTGACGTCAACAAGGTAGGCGGTAAAAACGCTTCTCTTGGAGAGATGATTAGCAATCTATCAAATGCAGGCGTTCAAGTGCCTGGTGGATTTGCGACAACATCTTTTGCGTTCAATGAATTTCTTGAACAAAGCGGACTTAACCAGAAGATATACGAAATTCTAGAATCTCTAGATGTAGATGACGTGAACGCACTCGCTACAGCCGGTGCACAGATCAGACAGTGGGTTATCGACACCCCGTTCCACCCAGAATTTGAGCAAGCGGTACGTGAGTCTTACGACAAGCTTAGCTCTGAAACAACGGACGCATCATTTGCAGTTCGCTCTTCAGCAACCGCGGAAGATATGCCGGATGCATCATTTGCTGGCCAACAAGAAACTTTCCTTAACGTTAAGGGTTACGCAGCCGTTTTAGAAGCAACTAAGCATGTATTTGCTTCTTTGTTTAATGACCGCGCAATTTCATACCGTGTTCACCAAGGTTATGACCACAAAGGCGTCGCACTGTCAGCTGGTATTCAGCGTATGGTGCGTTCAGACAAAGCGGCTTCAGGTGTTATGTTCACCATGGACACTGAGTCTGGCAACAATGATGTAGTCTTTATTACTTCATCATTTGGTCTAGGTGAAATGGTTGTTCAAGGTGCGGTTAACCCTGACGAATTTTATGTTCATAAGCCAACATTAGTTGCAGGTCATAAAGCAGTAGTACGCCGTAACATCGGTAGTAAGCTAATCCAGATGGTGTATTCAGATGATGAATCCCATGGTAAGCAAGTTAAGATTGAAGATATCGCCGCTGACCAACGCCGTGAATTCTCAATCAACGATGCAGAAGTACAAGAGCTTGCTAAGCAGGCGATGACAATCGAGAAGCATTACGGTCGTCCAATGGACATCGAATGGGCTAAAGATGGTAACGACGGTAAGTTGTATATCGTACAGGCTCGTCCAGAAACTGTTCGTTCTCGTGAAGATGTACAGCTAATTGAACGTTACCACCTTAAGACTCAAGGTGACGTTGTTTGTGAAGGTCGTGCCATTGGCCACAAAATTGGTAAAGGTGTCGCTAAGGTACTTAAGTCAATCGACGACATGGATCAAATTCAGCCTGGTGACGTGCTTGTTACCGACATGACAGATCCTGACTGGGAACCTATCATGAAGCGCGCAAGCGCGATTGTTACTAACCGTGGTGGCCGTACTTGTCACGCTGCGATTATCGCACGTGAGCTTGGCGTTCCTGCTGTTGTTGGTTGTGGTGACGTGACTGAGCGTATCAAAAATGGTCAAGAAATTACCGTTTCGTGTGCTGAAGGTGACACTGGCTTTATCTACAATGGTTTACAAGACTTTGAAGTGATTTCATCACGCGTAGATTCAATGCCTGATCTACCAATGAAAATTATGATGAACGTGGGTAACCCAGACCGAGCATTTGACTTTGCTCGCTTGCCTAACGAAGGTGTTGGTCTTGCGCGTCTTGAGTTCATCATTAACCGCATGATTGGTATTCACCCTAAAGCATTGCTTGAGTTCAACGACCAAACTGCTGAGCTTCAACAAGAGATCCACGAGATGATCGCGGGTTATGAGTCTCCAGTTGAATACTACGTAGCACGATTAGTTGAAGGTATTGCTACGATTGCTTCAGCTTTCCATCCAAAGAAAGTGATTGTTCGTATGTCTGACTTTAAGTCAAACGAATACGCAAACTTGGTTGGTGGTGACCGATACGAGCCAGAAGAAGAGAACCCAATGTTGGGCTTCCGCGGCGCAAGCCGTTATATCTCTGAGTCGTTCCGCGATTGTTTTGCACTAGAGTGTGAAGCCATTAAGCGTGTTCGTAACGAGATGGGCCTTAAAAACGTTGAAATCATGATCCCATTCGTTCGCACAGTGAGCGAAGCTGCACAGGTGATTGAGCTTCTTAAAGAGCAAGGTCTAGAACGTGGTGTTGATGGTTTACGCGTTATCATGATGTGTGAGCTGCCTTCAAACGCACTGCTTGCTGAACAGTTCCTTGAGCACTTCGATGGTTTCTCTATCGGCTCAAACGATTTGACTCAGCTAACCCTTGGTCTTGACCGTGATTCAGGCATCATCAGCCATCTGTTCGATGAGCGTAATGATGCAGTTAAAGCCTTGCTTGCTTTGGCAATTAAAGCGGCTAAAGACAAAGGCGCTTATATTGGCATTTGTGGTCAAGGCCCATCAGATCATGCTGACTTCGCGGCTTGGTTGGTTGAGCAAGGCATCGATACTGTTTCGTTAAACCCTGATACGGTTATCGATACTTGGTTATATCTAGCTGAAGCCCACGGTTAAAATTATCCGTGTAAGTTTATTGCTAAAATGAAGTGTTAAATCTGCGTGATTTAATAATTTGTTAAAAAGATGAAAAAAGCCGCTATTTAGCGGCTTTTTTTTGTTTATAATGAGCCCATAATCTTAAGAATAATAATTGACAGAAGCCGCCATGTTACCCAAGTTATCGCATCAACAAACGCTTGAACCCATTTATCTTTCTTTTTTAACGGTATTAGAAGAGGGGGCTTTTTCAGGCGATATTGATACCCGTTATAGTGCGCGTCTAGCGCAAGCGACCGACAACTCGGTTTACCAATTTCTGCCTCAGGCAGTTATTTACCCTAAGACAGCCCAAGATGTTCAGATAGCACTAAAATTGGCGAACCAAGATGAGTTTGCCAAAGTGGTCTTTAGTGCAAGAGGCGGGGGAACGGGCACTAATGGCCAATCGCTGACTCACGGCATCATCGTAGATATGTCGCGTTACATGAACCAAGTGCTCGAGGTTAATGCCGCTGAAGGTTGGGTCAAAGTGCAAGCGGGCGTGGTAAAAGATGCACTTAATGATGCGCTGCGCCCTCATGGGTTTTTCTTTAGCCCGGATTTATCAACATCAAACCGTGCCACTTTAGGTGGGATGATCAATACCGATGCATCGGGTGCTGGCTCGCTGGTTTACGGTAAAACCTCCGATCATGTCCTTGGATTGACCAGTATCTTGTTTGACGGTAGCGAGCTTAATACCCACCCGCTAAGTTCGGCACAATTGGCTGACGTTGGCTCCGTAACTGACAACGTTTTGGGGCAGCAGCTAATCACGACCATTGCCGATATGTGTAAAGGAGAACGTGAGCATATTGAGCAGCGCTTTCCTAAATTAAACCGTTTTTTGACCGGATATGATCTTAAAAATGTGTGGGATGACAAATTAGAGCATTTTGATCTATCCCGCATTTTAACTGGCTCAGAGGGCACCTTAGCGGTTATTACTGAAGCTAAGCTAAATATTACGCCTTTGCCAACATGCCGCATGATGGTCAATATCAAATATGACTCGTTTGAGTCAGCACTGCGTCATGCTCCAGATTTAGTTAAAGCGAATGCCACCGTCGTTGAAACCGTCGATTCAAAAGTGCTCAACCTTGCCAAAGAAGATATTATTTGGCATTCAGTATCGTCACTTATTGAAGATGTACCCGGTAAAGAGATTGATGGCCTGAATATGGTTGAGTTCGCAGGCGAACAAGACGATGTTGAAGCAAGACTGGCCAAGCTAGAAGCCATATTGAGCTCACAAATAGAGAATGATGAAGCCGGGCTATTGGGCTATCAAGTCACAAATGATAAAGCCAGTATCAACACTATCTACGCGATGCGTAAAAAAGCTGTGGGACTATTAGGCGCGGCAAAAGGTACGCGTAAACCTATTGCTTTTGCTGAAGACACCGCAGTGCCGCCTGAAAAACTTGCTGATTTTATTCTTGAATTTAGAGCATTGCTCGATAGTCATCAGTTGCAATACGGAATGTTCGGTCATGTGGATGCCGGTGTGTTGCATGTGCGCCCAGCGCTTGATATGTGCGATGTGCAAGATGAGAGGTTGCTTAAAATCATTTCAGATCAAGTTGCAGAGTTAACGCTTAAGTATGGTGGCTTGATGTGGGGGGAGCACGGTAAAGGTGTGCGCGGTGAATATGGCCCCGCGGTATTTGGTGAACACCTCTACGGCTTGTTAGAAGAGGTCAAAGGCTTATTTGACCCTGAAAATAAACTTAATCCGGGTAAGCTGGTGGCGCCTAAAAATGGCGGCCCAATGTTGTATAACGTCGATAGCGTGAAGCGTGGTGCCTTTGATAGACAAATACCGATTAAAACCCGCGAAGCATTTCCGGATGTGATGAACTGTAATGGCAATGGCCTGTGTTTTAATTACAGTGTTTATTCACCTATGTGTCCATCATTTAAGGTCACAGGTGACAGAGTGCAATCGCCAAAAGGCCGCGCAGGTTTAATGCGCGAATGGTTACGCCTGTTACAAGCGGAAGGCGTGGATGTTAATGAGCTGGCCCGCGCTAAGCCGTTAGGCTGGTTGCAACGTGCTCAAAATACCTTAAAAATTGATAAAGAATACGACTACTCTCATGAAGTGATGGAGTCACTTAAGGGCTGTCTGGCTTGTAAGGCGTGCTCCAGCCAGTGCCCTGTAAAAGTTGACGTGCCAAAATTTAGAGCACAGTTTTTTGAGATATATTACCAGCGTTATTTGCGACCAGTAAAAGACTACCTTGTGGCAGGGATAGAAGATTCACTGCCTATGATGGCGACAGCCCCCAGATTAGTTAATGCAGTTTCTCAAAATAGCCTAAGTAAATGGGTCATTAAGAAGTCACTGGGTTATGTCGATGCACCAGCATTGTCGGTACCAACGCTAAAGCAGCGCCTAGAAGGGCACGCCTGTCGGGGTTATGACTTAGCAGCGCTACAACAGATCCCTGACAGCGAGCGCAGCCAATATGTGCTGGTGGTACAAGACCCTTTCAATAGTTTTTATGAAGCTGGTACTGTGTATCACTTTGTACAGCTGATAGAAAAATTAGGTTTAAAACCTATACTGCTGCCATTCAAACCTAATGGTAAACCAATTCATATTAAAGGCTTTTTGGATAAGTTTGCTCGTACAGCCAAATCAACAGCTGACTTTTTAAATGAAGTGGCAAAACTGGATATGCCGATGGTAGGCATCGATCCAGCTTTAGTGCTTTGTTATCGCGACGAGTATGCAGAGGTACTTGGTGGCGCTAGAGGTAAGTTCCACGTTAAATTGGCCAATGAATGGTTACTAGAAATACTTGAAGGTCAGCCCACTCGTGAGTGGAGCCAAGATGATATTAGCGAACGCGAGTTTACTTGGTTTAGTCATTGTACTGAATCAACGGCTAAACCGAATACAGCTAACGAATGGCAGGGGATTTTTGAGCACTTCGGCGCAACGCTGAATACGGTTAATCTTGGCTGCTGTGGCATGGCTGGCACCTATGGCCATGAAGCAGAAAACCTAGACCGTTCAAAAGCGCTTTACAGTATGTCGTGGGAACAGGCTTTATCACAGCTGCCACAATCTCAAGTGTTGATCTCTGGCTATTCATGCCGCAGCCAAGTCAAACGTTTTAGCGGCTTTAGGCCAAAACACCCGCTTGAGGCTTTACTGCATTTGCTTTAATTAGCCCGCAGTAAAAAACTAGCCACTGGCTAGTTTTTTACTTTTAGGGCCTGTTACAGGAAAGTCAAATGTGAACCTGTTTTAGGTTTATAAAGGGTGATGGATACACAGTAAAAAAAAAGAGGTACAGATGACTGCAAAAGATATTCATTCAACAGACACTACAGATGCAATCTCGTCGTTAACGCAAGGGGTATTATGTGCAGAAGAAGCGATATTCGACATCATTGAAAATGGTGAATGGTTTTATCGAGGTGAAATACTACCTGTTAAGTTTTGTAAGCTGTTTGCCACTATTTTAAATCGCATCGATGGTGAGTACTTTCTTATTACGCCTGTTGAAACATTGCGAGTAACCGTTGCTGAACAAGCGTTAATCATTGTTGACTATCAGCCTAAAAGTGAAGCGGGATTCTGGCTTAAAACGAGTATTAATAGCGAACATAATATCGAAAGTTTTGAGCAGTTTGTTGTTGGTGAGGATAGCATTACCTTAACACTTGAACGAGGTATTGAAGCAAGGCTAAATCGAGCTTGTTATTATCGCTTTATCGATGCATTTATTGCCTAATGACGGTGATATTGACCCCGCTGATTTATCTTCATTCAACATAATGATTTATAAGCTGTTTGAATGAATGTGAGCAATAAGTGCTCATGAAGGCTAGTTTCTTTTAGTGTAAGTGATAAGATTAAATGAAGCCTATAGAGTCGTGGAGGTACTGATTGAATCGATTTGAGAGTCTGGGATATTTGGTGTCTCATTTGAATGTTGAGCTACAAAATTTATTAGATCAACGCCTTAGACGATACCAGTTAGATATTAAACTATGGCCAGTGTTGTTTTCATTATGGCAGGAGGAGGGCGTGACTCAAACCACGCTCTCTAAGCGTTGTGATGTTGCCAATTACACTATGACTCGGCTACTCGATCAATTACAACAGCAAGGTTTAATCACTCGGCATCAAGATGCTGAAAATCGCCGCGCCTTTCAAATATACCTCACCGATAGCGGTAAAGCGCTAGAGCAAGATTTAATCAGAGAAGCTGAAAGAGTCAATGAGGCGTTCTTAGATAACTTAGCGCAAGAAGAGCGACAAACTTTCTTAAAACTGTTGAATAAAATCAATCGCTACTAGGTTGCTATGGCTGTAGGCTTTGGAGAGACAGTAACTCAATTTGGTTAACTTTTATTCTGTCTCTGTTTGTTTAGTTGTTGCCTGTTTAGCGGTTGCTTGTTTGGTTCTTGCTGGTTTAGTTCGGTTTATTGAATTTTACCCCTCCCGCCTTAAATCATCTTTTTTCATTTAGCTCCTATTGGCTTAAATCGTGTTGCTCGCTAATCGCTATGACTATAATGAAGTCAATCGTCTAAGGAGTTTATATGAAATCGCTAATTATCACGCTATGCGCTGCATCATTATTAAGTGGCTGCTCAGCAAACGTCAATAAGCCAACACCTCAATCAAGTACACAGCCTCAAGCATCAACAACCGAATGTGCGGGCACTTTTATTAAAGCAATTAATTTGGCTAGTGGCTCAACGCTTGTTGTAACAGAGGGGCGCTTAGAGCCTCGCTCAATAGGTAGTGCGAGCGTTAAACTCTATCGAGATCTTTACGTGGGTGAATTTGTAGGTGCTGTAAGCTTTGTGCGTGATGGCACCATATTAAAAGCTGTTTTGATTGAAAATGGCACAGATAAACAAAAATTGTCGATAACAACAGTGACAGCAGGAAGTGGTAACTATCAAAACACTCAGTTGGTTTGTATTACAGGTGACAGCATTTCGTTATGCTAAATGTGGTGACATTATAGTTTTTAAGGGGTTAGCTATGTCGCGAGTACTGTTGCGTTAGTACTATTGCATTAGTACTGTAGCGTCAGTATTGCAGAGCTCGTGAGGCAGGATTCGGATGATTAGACTGAGACATTTTAATGAAAGGTTTAGCTAAGAGCCTTTAATTAAGAACGCTTAACTTAAAGTGAGAAGAAATACGATGACCATACCGATAGCTAATATTCCCTGCTGAGTGAGTTGGCGGCTTCGATAGAGCTCTGTTTTCCCTTGTCTTAGGATGGTGACTAAGTGGTTTTGCTTATAAATCTGGCAGACCAGTTGCTCTGTCTTTGGATCAAGAAACAAGTGCAGTTTAGCCGGTTTTCCGTCATTCAGTACTAGGCTATGTTCACTCTGTTGGCCGAAATTGAGTTTACTTGAGACGCGCTTACCATTGATGTACATCTGCTCTAAACCAGACCAGTTACTGGCTTGTAACTCGATATTATCTTGGTTAAGTGCATATTTAAATGTCACCATCGCCTCGAACCTTTGTTATTGCAGGGGTCTTAATTCAAGCAGAGGTTCGCTATCTTTGCCAGTTCGAAATAGGCGTTATCAGTTTACAGTGCGCTATGTATTTGTTGCGACGAGTAATATCAATCACAAAAATATATATGAACGATAGACGAGTAAACGGGAGGCATAAAAATACCCAGCCAATTTGACTGGGTATTATTATGCTAAGTATGAAACTATTAACAGGCTTACTTGGCAGCGTTAATTATGGCTCTTGCCATTTCGTCTGCTACATCCCCAGTGGTGCGGTTTTGCTCATCAGACTGCGCGAAAATGGTCAGTAAAGTGTTGTAGATCTCTTCTACCTTTGCAGTAGCTGCAGCTGCGTCGTAATCCTTTTCGAAAGAGACATTGATAATGCCACCAGCATTAATTACATAATCTGGTGCGTATAAAATGCCTAAATCTTTCAACATTTCACCGTGGCGAACTTCTGCTAGCTGGTTGTTAGCACAACCAGCAACAATGGTGGCTTTTAGCATAGGGATAGTGATGTCGTTAATCGTGGCACCTAACGCGCAAGGGGCGTAAATATCCACATCTTGATGATAGATATCTTGTGGCGCCACAACCGTTGCACCAAATTCAGTGGCGACTTTGTCTAACGATTCTTTATGAATATCGGTAACAATCAGCTCAGCGCCTTCAGCGTGCAGGTGACGACAAAGGTAATAGCCAACATGTCCAACGCCTTGTACTGAGATCTTTAAGCCTTTTAGGCTGTCTAAGCCACGCTGGTGCTTAACTGCAGCTTTAATACCTAAAAAGGTTCCTAAAGCCGTAAATGGAGATGGATCGCCACTTTTGCCTTCTAGGCCAGCCATATATGGCGTTTCTTGGTGCGCGATCATAATGTCGGCAGTTGATACACCAACATCCTCAGCTGAAAAGTATTTACCACCTAGAGTATGTATACAGCGGCCGAAAGCTCTGAATAGGGCTTCTCTATCCTGTACTTTTGGGTCAGCGATAATGACAGATTTACCTCCACCCATCGCTAAACCTGCCATCGCATTCTTATAGGTCATGCCGCGCGATAAGCGCAGTACGTCAGTGATGGCTTCGTCATCAGACTCATAGTTCCACATTCTGCAGCCACCAACGGCAGGTCCAAGATTCGTATTGTGGATGGCGATAATGGCTTTTAAGCCGCTTTCTTTATCATGACAAAAAACGACCTGTTCATGGTCGTCGAAAGAGATGTGATTAAAAACTGCCACTTGTTGATCTCCGCTGTGAGCATCGAATGACCGCCGCTGTGTGATTACAGGGTAGCCTACTTGTTATATTTATTGCAGAACGATAGCATTTAGGGATACTCTCAACAAAGTAAAGATTAGGATTATTTGTGATCTATCTGGCAATTTTGCTTTCCACCTTACGTTAACGTAAAGTATTAGCTTGATTAAAGCCTAACAGCTGTGCATGTTTTACCCTTTCAGAGAAAGGGTAAAGATAAAAAATAACAATAAGAAAGGAAGTGTAAATGGCTGAACAAGCAGTAGACCAAGAACAACTAAGACAAGAATGGATTAGAACTCAGTTTCAAAAGGCGAATAAGTTTTTGGCTGAAAAGGGCATCATGCCTGATAAAGTTCACCCTGAAGAAAGCCGCTACTTAGCGCCTTATGTTGCTATTTGGAAAATCGATTCTAAAAAGCCGAATAAGAAAACATTTTGGGTGATGTCTGGTGATTTACCGTCTGATTATGTCGATATTAGTGTTGCCGCTACAGCACGTGATGCAGTTCGTCATTTTTCAATGATGTGGCAGATGCAGGCTGAAAATATTCAACGCTCGGGACTCACGAAAGATCCTGCTCAGGCAAAATTTGCCCAGCTGTTAATTTCTCGCGCAGAAAGCTTATATAAGATGCAAGCGGATGACAGCATCTGGGGTCCGAGCACTTAATTAGTTCGTCGCTCTTAAATAAAAAAGGCATCATTTTGATGCCTTTTTTATGCTTGTATTTTATCACGCCATTTAGTGAATCAAGTTTACTCACCGAAATACAAATAGCCTCGGTTCAGTAGCTCTAATAACAATATTTGCGTTGCAGGAGTCTGTATTAGCGCTGTGGCTTGTTCATTACTAAAGTAAAAAGATTCAGATAATAGCGTTACGTCAGCTTCAATCTCTTGCGGGTATTCAAATATTTCACCGTTAGCAAAAAATCGAGAGACATTATCATTCTCTAACCTAAGCAGTTTCAATCCGCCTATGCGATAGAGAAGGGCACCTTGTTCGATATAATCATGAATATCTTCCGCGCTGTAGGCCTCTTCTGGTTCACAAATATCCAGTTCGAAACGATTTTGGCTAAGCATTTTACCTAATATAACCTGGTAACAAGTTGGGTCAGATGCGAGCTCGGTTACCAATGCCATCATACCTTGCTGGTGGGCTGTGCTAATTTCACTGGCGGTTTGTGGTTCATTACTCGATGTGAATCTTTTAAGCCCAAGGTTATTATCGATGAGAGCATCGGCGACTTCACTCAATAACTCTTGTTGGCTCGGGGCTCTAAAGCCGATTGAATAGCTCATTGCTAACGTCAATGTTTGACCTTGATGAGGGTAGCCAGGTGGGATATAGAGTAGATCGCCTTTTTCCAATACCACATCGATAATGGGCTCGAAGCCTTCGATTAATGGGGTGGTTGGATCATTATTTTTAGCCGCGTATTGGCCTTTATCACCTACAGTCCAGTGACGCTGGCCTTCGCCTTGAATAATAAATACATCATAGTTATCGATATGAGCGCCAACACCGCCACCAGGAGTGGCAAAAGACACCATTAAGTCATCAAAGCGCCAGTCAGGAATAAAACGAAATGCATTGATGAACTCGCTTGAATCTGGATGCCAATGGTTTAATGCCTGTACGAGTAGTTGCCAATTTTTTTCGCCAAATTGGTCGTAGTCTTCAAAGGGGCCATCAAGGATCTGCCAATCATTCTCTTTGGTAACAACGACTCGTGAAGCGACGGCTTCATCACAAGCAAGACCAGCAAGTTCATCTGGGCTAATGATATCTTCAAAGTTTGGAAAAGCATTTTTGATCAGGAGTGGTTTTTTTTGCCAATATAGGCTTAAAAATTCGCTGGTATCAAAGTTAAGACTAAACATAATCTGGGCGCTGCTCGCAATAGATGAAAAGTGGATAAAATAAAGGCGTTAAGCCTAAGCTTAACGCCTTATTAAAACCTTTAATAGTCAGTGGCTATCTAAAGGACTAAGTGAGCTATTAGTTTAACTCGTCAACAAAAGTTTCAGCACGGCCAATATAGTTAGCAGGTGTCATCTTCTTCAGTTCAACTTTCACTGTATCTGGAAGCTCAAGGCCATCGATAAATACGGCAAGCTGCTCACCGTCGATGCGCTTACCGCGAGTCAACTCTTTGAGCTTTTCGTATGGCTTTTCGATACCGTAACGACGCATAACCGTTTGCACAGGCTCAGCTAGCACTTCCCAGTTACCATCAAGCTCTTTGCGAAGCTGCTCTTCGTTAACTTGTAGCTTGCTAATCCCTTTCAATGTCGCTTGATAAGCGATTAGAGAGTGAGCTATACCAACACCTAAGTTACGTAGCACTGTTGAGTCAGTAAGGTCACGCTGCCAGCGAGATACGGGTAGCTTAGCCGCAAGGTGTTGCATCAAGGCGTTAGCAATACCTAAGTTACCTTCAGAGTTTTCAAAGTCGATTGGGTTAACTTTATGTGGCATGGTTGAAGAACCAATCTCACCGGCAATGGTCTTTTGCTTAAAGTGACCGAGTGCGATGTAACCCCAAATATCACGATCGAAATCGATCAAAATTGTGTTGAAACGTGCTAACGCATCAAACAGTTCTGCGATGTAATCGTGGGGCTCGATTTGAGTCGTGTATGGGTTCCAGTTAATGCCAAGGCTTGTCACGAAACGCTGTGACAGTGCATGCCAATCAACTTCTGGATAAGCAGAGATGTGAGCGTTGTAGTTACCTACCGCGCCGTTTAGCTTACCCATGATCTCAACGTTTGACACTTGAGTTAGCTGACGCTCTAGACGTACAGCAACGTTAGCCATCTCTTTACCAAGCGTTGAAGGAGACGCTGGTTGACCATGTGTACGAGACATCAATGGAACCGTTTTGTGCTCTTTTGCTAATGCTTTAATTGCATCAATAATTTTCTGGCAATATGGCACAACCACTTGCTCACGTGCTTCAGTCAACATTAAAGCGTGTGATAGGTTGTTAATGTCTTCAGAAGTACAAGCAAAGTGTACAAATTCGTCGATAGCAACAAGCTCTGCGTTATCAGCAATACGTTCTTTAATGAAGTACTCTACCGCTTTTACGTCATGGTTTGTTGTTGCTTCAATATCTTTTACGCGCTGAGCATCTGCTTCGCTAAAGTTATCTTTAATTTGATCAAGTAAAGCCAATGCTGCTTCACTAAAAGGTGGAACTTCTTCAATTTCTGGACAGCTAGAAAGCAGCTTTAGCCAGTTAATTTCGACTTGAACACGGTATTTGGTCAGGCCGTACTCGCTGAAAATCCCTCTTAATGAGGCGGTTTTACTACCATAACGACCGTCTACCGGAGAGATAGCAGTTAGTGCGGAAAGTTCCATTAGAAGCTCCTTGATGAACTTGACTTAAATATTATAGGGTGAGGCTTTTCATAGCTGTGTCTACTATTGTTTTTCTTGCAAAGACAAGGTGCCTACGCTTGCCTCCTAATTGACGCCATAACACTGCGCTACGCATGGCAGACAGTAATAGGGCGCGAATTTTTTGTTGTGTTTGGGTACGTTTTAGGAACTCTGGATTACCAGAGATCTGGAGTTTGGGACCAAGCTCGCTAATGATGTCGCTATAAATGCCGGCAAAATTAGCAATTACTTGCTCGTCAGTGATCTCAAAGTGGCTAAGCTGACGATGAATTTGATTGATGCGCTCAGACAACATGCCCATGGTATTAGAAGAGCGAGTGAGTTTTCGCTCCAAAGCAAGAATACCGACTAAATAGCGAGTCACCTCGACATCTTTTTGCTTGGCGTCACCAAGTTGGCTAACGATAAGCTCGTAGCCTTTTCTCAGTGCAACTTTGTCGGCATAAACATCGCTAGTGGTTTCTGGGTTCGTCACCAAAACCGATTGCAGGCTAGCTGCTAGCGCGTCTTTATCTGAGTCACCGTGCCTTGCAATATACTGAACTTGTGCCACCGCCTGTAATATCCCGGCAAAGGCCATAGTGCGTTCAAACAGCTGATCACTCATTGATTAATCTCTTATTAGTGCGTCAATAATCCCGCCACCTAGGCAGATTTCGCCGTCATAGAAAACGGCAGATTGTCCTGGTGTCACAGCAGCAACTGGCTCATCGAAAATGACACGTAACACATCGTCACTATCATAGGTTACGATGCAAGGCACATCTTGTTGGCGATAACGGGTCTTAACCGTGATTTTTGAGCCGTCAGCAGGGCCTTTTCTATCTACCCAGTGTAATTGATTAGCAATTAAGCCATTTGACATTAGGCGAGGGTGATGACCACCTTGACCAACAATTAGCACGTTACGCACTAGATCTTTTTCAACCACGTACCATGGGTCTTCGTTACTGTTTTTAAGACCGCCAATGCCTAAGCCTTTGCGCTGACCTAGCGTGTGATACATCAAACCTTGGTGGGTTCCGATGACTTCGCCTTCACTGGTTTCGATATTACCGGGTTGGGCTGGCAAGAAAGTTTGTAGGAAATCGGTAAATTTACGTTCACCGATAAAGCAGATCCCGGTACTGTCTTTCTTATCGTGAGTAATTAGCCCCATTTCTTTGGCTATTTCACGCACTTCGCTTTTCTCTAATTCGCCTACAGGGAATAGTGAGCGAGCAACCTGCTCATGGCCAAGTGTATATAGGAAGTAGCTTTGGTCTTTATTACCGTCAATACCACGTAACATCTGGCTGGTGCCATCAATATCACGGCGGCGCACATAGTGGCCCATTGCAATGTAATCGGCATCTAAAATTTCATCTGCAAATTCGAGGAAAGCTTTAAACTTAATCTCTTTATTACACATGATATCCGGATTCGGCGTACGGCCAGCTTTGTACTCGGCAAGGAAATACTCGAATACATTGTCCCAGTATTCAGACGCAAAGTTAACGGTGTGCAGTTTAATGCCTAGTTTGTCACAAACAGCTTGTGCATCTTTAAGATCGTCAGCTGCTGCGCAATATTCATCCGTGTCATCTTCTTCCCAGTTCTTCATGAACAGGCCTTCAACCTGATAGCCCTGTTTCATTAACAGGTAGGCTGAAACTGATGAGTCTACACCACCGGACATGCCGACGATGACTTTTTTACCAAGATGAGAGGGTTCGATTGACGTCATAAATCTTAAAAAAACCTTTGTGATTACTGAATATTGCTGCGAATCGGTGGCTCGATGAATGGGTTTTACAATCGAGTGACCGTGTTCAAACCGCGGCTTTCTGCGGGTGCATATTCTATCACGCATTATGAAGCTGGGCTATCTAGCAAGTATTTATCTTTGAAGCTTTATTGTCATCAGTGTCGAATATTCACCCATGATGATTAAAAAGAAGAATAACTTAACAGAATAAATGAGTATGAATGCTATTTTAGTTTGACTTTAAAGTGTATTAGCCTTTAGAAATAGTCATCATTAATAATGCTGAGGTCGTAATTTTTACCTGCCAAGTAATCGCTAATCGATTTGATCACCAAAGGGCTTCTCAGCTGGTTTGATAAGGCTTTTATCTCAGCAAACGAATACCACTTAAGCCCTATAATGGCGGGATCTTCGGGTGTAGATAGCTTTACTTGGTCAAGTTTCAGGTGAAAGGTATAGCGAACAAATGCCAGCGAGTCACTGGCACTAAAATGATAGATCCCAACTAAACCTTGTGGTTTTATTCGTAAGCCGGTTTCCTCTTTAACTTCGCGGATACAGGCTGCAAGGATTGACTCATGGGGCTCTAAGTGACCGGCTGGTTGATTGTATTTGAGTTCACCCTCTATCAACTCTTCGACTAGCAGAAATTGCCCCTGAGCTTCGATAACACAAGCCACTGTGGTGTTAGGTTTATAGCGCTCTGTCATTGCCTGTTACTCACATTGCTGGTCACTCACATTGATAGTTATTTCATATCAATGTGACGATATTCACCGTTTTGTAGGCCATCTAGACTCCATTGACCTATTTTATAGCGGATTAATCTTAACGTTGGAAAACCAATATGAGCAGTCATGCGTCTCACTTGACGATTACGGCCTTCGCATATCTGGATCTCTAACCAAGTCGTCGGAATATTCGCTCTTTCACGAATTGGCGGTGTACGCGGCCATATAGCAGGGTTATCCATGATGCAAATTTTAGCGGGTAATGTCATACCGTCTTTCAATTCAACACCTTGACGAAGCTTTTCAAGATCGCTCTCACCGGGGGCTCCTTCAACCTGAGCCCAATAGGTCTTATAGGTTTTCTTTTTAGGCTCGGTGATTTGCGATTGCAGCTTACCGTCATTGGTCAATAATAGTAGCCCTTCACTGTCTCTATCGAGTCTGCCAGCGGCATAAACGTCATGCACTGGAATATAGTCTTTTAACGTTTTACGCCCTTGCTCATCGGTAAATTGGCAAAGAACATCAAATGGTTTGTTAAATAGTACGATCACTGGGTTGGCAACGGTTTTTGCTACTTGGGTGTTTGCATGTGGCTTCGCACGTGGCTTGGCATTAGATCTGCTATTGGGATTGCTGCCAACTTTACCATCGAGTTGAGAACGGTAAGTCGATTTATTCGCCGTTTTAGCGCTAAAGCCCGAAATGTGATTGTTATTTCGGCTATTGGTGGTCTTGGCTGACTTTTTTGAAAATGCTTGTGTCACGGCGGCGATACTTTTCATCTATGAAGGACTATTTAATCTATTGTACTGTTCATTCGCCAATAGTGGAATTTGAATATTGCGTGGAATGTTTTATGATGTCGACAATTAAAAAGTGTGATCCGCAACCAGTTAATCTTATTTGTGAGAGGTGTCGCGAATAAAGGTTCTGGCTTATCACACACAAGATCGCATAAATTATCGCTAACAATACAAAGTGATAGGGTAGGACTGCCACAGCTTTTCAATCGTAGAAATAGACAATAATTATTATAAAAATCTTAAAATTAAATCAATGTAGGACACAAAATGAACGATAAAACATCAACGATCATCTATACCGAAACGGACGAAGCCCCAGCTCTAGCGACATTATCTTTGTTACCACTTATCCAAAAGTTTACCCAAACTGCCGGCGTTGACGTAGAAACCCGTGATATTTCTCTTTCTGGTCGTGTGATTGCAAATTTCCCTGAAAACCTAACTGCAGAGCAGCGTATTAGTGACGCACTTGCTGAATTAGGCGAATTAGCAAAAAAACCAGAAGCTAACATTATCAAACTGCCTAACATTAGCGCATCGATTCCACAGCTTAAGGCTTGTATCCTTGAATTACAGAATAAAGGATATGACATCCCCAACTATCCTGATGAACCTACTAATGACGTAGAAAAAGAGATCCAATCTCGCTACGACAAAATAAAGGGCAGCGCAGTAAACCCTGTGCTGCGTGAAGGTAACTCAGATCGCCGTGCGCCAGGGTCTGTGAAGAAGTTTGCTCAGAAAAATCCGCATTCAATGGGCAAGTGGTTAGCGGACTCTAAGTCACACGTTGCACATATGAGCGAAGGTGATTTTTACGGCAGTGAAAAATCAGTAACCGTTGCCGATGCGGGGAGTGTATCCATTGTCTTGAATAAGGCTGATGGGTCTGAGCAAGTATTGCGCACTGCAATTGCTTTGCAAGCGGGTGAGGTGATTGACTCGGCTGTGATGAGCAAAAAAGCACTGGTTGATTTTTATGAACGCGAAACCAATCTCGCTAAAGAGCAGGATGTTTTATTGTCCTTGCACTTAAAAGCGACGATGATGAAAGTGTCTGATCCCATTCTATTTGGCCACGCGGTTAAAGTTTATTACAAAGACGTTTTCGCCAAACACGGTGAGTTATTTGAAGAGTTGGGTGTCGATGTTAATAATGGTTTGGGCGATGTCTACGCCAAAATAGCCACATTACCAAGCGATCAAAAAGCGGCAATCGAAGCTGATCTTGCAGAAGTTTATAGCCATCGTGCTGAGCTCGCCATGGTCGATTCAGATAGAGGGATCACCAACCTACATGTACCAAGTGATGTGATTATTGATGCGTCAATGCCTGCGGCTATTCGTACGTCTGGTCAAATGTGGGGGCCAGATGGCCAACTAAAAGACATGAAAGCAATGATCCCAGATCGTTGTTATGCCGGTGTTTATCAAGAAACTATCGATTTTTGTATTAATAATGGTGCGTTCAATCCAAGCACTATGGGCAGCGTGCCAAACGTTGGCCTTATGGCACAAAAAGCGGAAGAGTACGGTAGCCACGATAAGACATTTGAAATTGCAGCTGCAGGCACGGTTAACATCGTTGACCAAAACGGCAAGGTGTTAATGTCACACGATGTTGAAGCGGGCGATATTTTCAGAATGTGTCAGGTGAAAGACGCACCCATCCGTGATTGGGTAAAACTTGCCGTTAATCGTTCACGTTTATCTGCAACGCCAGCGGTATTTTGGTTGGATGCTGCCCGCGCTCATGATGCTGAAATCATCAAGAAAGTGGAGCTTTACCTACAAGATCGCGATACAAATGACCTTGAGCTTCACATTATGTCACCGGTTGAAGCGACTCGTTTCACACTGGACCGCGTGAAAGCGGGTAAAGATACGATCTCGGTAACGGGTAACGTATTACGTGATTATCTGACTGACCTTTTCCCTATTCTTGAGCTAGGAACAAGCGCGAAAATGCTTTCAATCGTGCCACTCATGAATGGTGGTGGATTATTTGAGACTGGCGCGGGCGGTAGTGCACCTAAGCACGTCCAGCAGGTTGAGAAAGAAGGTCACCTGCGCTGGGACTCATTAGGCGAGTTCCTTGCACTAGCCGCGTCGCTAGAGCACCTAAGCCAAACTACGGATAATTGCAAAGCACAAGTGCTGGCAGATACGCTAGATATTGCAATCGGTCAATTCTTAGATTGCAATAAGTCGCCATCTCGCCGTGTGGGTGAGCTTGATAACCGAGGTAGCCATTTCTACTTAGCAATGTACTGGGCGCAGGCTCTTGCTGCACAAACTGCAGATCCTCAGTTACAAGCTGAATTTAGTGCTTTGGCAGAGTCGTTAACTAACAATGAAGCAAAGATTGTTAGCGAACTCAACAGTGTTCAAGGTCCGGCAGTTGATTTAGGCGGTTACTACCGTTTAGACGCGGCTAAAGCTGAAACAGCAATGCGACCTAGCGCAACGCTCAATAGCATTGTTGGCTAAAGCGCTTGATCAATGCTTAAACACAAAGGCCTGCATTCATGCAGGCCTTTTTATTTGAGAACTGTTTATTGAGAGACGGTTATTGACTAACGGCTATTGAGAAAGTTTAGGCAATAAAAAAGCAGAGTAGCTAACTACTCTGCTTTTTTGTTTCTCTCCAACTTAATACCAAGCTAAATAAGTATCTGAATACTTGCTTATCTAGATGCTTACCTAGATAGGTATTAGTTCGTTGGCGATATTGCTGACGCGTGCATACCTTTTGGACCTGCTTCTACTTCAAAACTGACTGGTTGGCCTGCTTTTAGAGTTCGATAGCCTTCCATTTCAATGGTAGAATAGTGTGCAAAAACATCTTCACCGCCAGCATCAGGGCATATAAACCCGAATCCTTTGGCGTTGTTGAACCATTTAACAGTTCCGCTTGCCATACTTCCACTTCCTTCTGTTGTTCACTTCCCAGTAAGATAGTAAAACTTATCAGCGGGGAAACTCCTCGCTTAATGAACAGAATGAAAGCTGGATAAGTGGTTGTCAAGATAAAGTTAACAAAAAGATAACATTTTTTAACAAGTCGTACCTGAGTATAATTTGATTGAATTTGTTCAACAAACAGACTGAGTTACATAATCGATTGGTACAAGCCAAGACTAGAGGCTAATATTGGGATATGAGTAGAACAGAAAACATTGAACATGTAGAAGAGAGTGTTGAAGCCGAATTTAAACAGCCTTCTATGTATAAAGTTGTTTTAAACAATGATGATTACACACCGATGGACTTTGTCATTGAGATTTTACAACTGTTTTTTAAGAAAGATGAGCAGCAAGCAACGGAAATCATGCTGGCAATTCATCATAAAGGCAAAGGGATCTGTGGAATTTACCCCTTTGGAATTGCAGAAACTAAGGTTGCGCAAGTAAATCAATTTGCAAGACAAAACCAACATCCGTTACTGTGTTCATTAGAGGAAGCCTAATTGGGTTCGCTCTGTTGTTAATTTTTTTAGGGGGTGCTTATGTTAAATAAAGATCTTGAAGTCACCTTAAACCTGGCTTTTCAACAAGCCAGAGATGCACGTCATGAATACATGACGGTAGAGCATCTATTGTTGGCGTTAATCGATAATCCTGCCGCACAAGAGGCGTTAGTTGCTTGCGGAGCAAATTTAGAAAAACTCAGGGATGAAGTGGCTAGCTTCATTCAACAAACGACTCCGATTATTTCCGATCCAGAAGACGAAAAAGAAACTCAACCAACGCTTGGTTTTCAACGTGTTTTACAAAGAGCGGTGTTTCATGTGCAGTCTTCAGGGCACAATGAAGTCAATGGTGCCAACGTCTTAGTTGCCATTTTTAGTGAGCAAGAATCTCAAGCTGTTTACCTGCTGCGCACAGGCGATGTGACACGTTTAGATGTTGTTAATTTTATTTCTCATGGTTTTTCAAAAAACGATATCGATACCGACTCTGAACCTAATAGGAGCGAGGAGCAAACTGAGGCAGAAGAAGAGCGCAGTATCTTGTCACAGTTTACCGCTAACCTAAATGAATTAGCCAAGAGCGGCAGTATAGACCCACTTATTGGCCGCACAGAAGAGATTGAGCGTTCGATTCAAATTCTTTGCCGTCGCCGTAAGAATAACCCATTGCTTGTCGGTGAAGCGGGGGTGGGTAAAACGGCAATAGCCGAAGGCTTAGCTTATCGTATCGTCAAGCAAGAAGTACCTGAAGTGATGAGTCAGGCCACTGTCTATTCGCTCGACTTAGGTGCGCTGCTCGCGGGTACAAAATACCGCGGCGACTTTGAAAAACGCTTTAAAGGTTTGCTAAAAGAGCTGGCAAATGACGAACATGCGATATTGTTTATCGATGAGATCCACACCATTATTGGTGCAGGCTCCGCGTCAGGCGGCGTCATGGATGCCTCTAATTTGCTAAAGCCGTTGTTATCTGGCGGCAAGTTACGTTGCATGGGCTCAACAACGTTCCAAGAGTATCAAAGTATTTTTGAAAAAGATCGTGCCTTAGCCCGTCGATTCCAAAAAGTGGATATTAACGAGCCCTCGGTTGCTGAGACCACCAAGATTTTACAAGGTCTTAAGTCAAAGTACGAAGAGCACCATAATGTGCGTTACACCATGGCTGCGCTGAGTGTGGCGGCGAAATTGTCCGACAAGCACATCAATGATAGACATCTACCTGATAAGGCCATTGACGTGATTGATGAAGCGGGGGCGCGTATGGCGATGCAGCCAGCGAGCAAACGTAAAAAGACCATTGGTCAGTCAGAAATTGAATCGATTATCGCGAAGATGGCGCGGATCCCTGAGAAGTCCGTATCGAGCTCTGACAAGGATATGCTTAAAAACCTTGAGCGTAACCTTAAGATGGTCGTGTTTGGTCAAGATATGGCGATTGAAGGGCTTAGCTCTGCGATTCGCTTGTCTCGAAGTGGACTCAGTGGCGAAAACAAACCAGTGGGTAGCTTTTTGTTTGCAGGCCCTACTGGTGTGGGTAAGACCGAGGTGACCAGCCAGTTAGCCAAGTGCTTAAGCCTTAATCTCGTTCGTTTCGATATGTCTGAATACATGGAAAGTCATACGGTATCGCGTCTAATTGGTGCGCCGCCAGGTTATGTTGGTTATGACCAAGGTGGATTACTCACTGATGCTGTGATTAAAAACCCGCACTGCGTAGTGCTTCTCGATGAGATTGAAAAAGCTCACCCAGATGTTTACAACTTACTATTGCAGGTAATGGATCACGGTACCTTGACTGACAATAATGGTCGCAAGGCTGATTTTAGACACGTCACCCTAGTGATGACCACCAATGCGGGTGTACAAGAAACCATCCGTAAGTCTATAGGTTTTAAGCAGCAGGATCATACTCAGGATGCGTTATCGGAAATCAATAAGGTGTTTTCACCTGAATTCCGTAACCGTTTAGATTCAATTATCTGGTTTAACCACTTAGATATGACGGTGATTGCGAAAGTGGTTGATAAGTTCTTAGTTGAATTGCAAGCGCAGCTCGATGATAAGTCAGTGACACTCGAAGTGAGTGATGAAGCTCGAACATTACTGGCTGAGAAAGGCTATGACAAGTCCATGGGCGCGCGTCCAATGGCCAGAGTCGTGACTGAACTGATTAAGCGACCATTAGCCGATGAAATCTTATTTGGTGAACTTGAGAAGGGCGGTATTGCTCGGGTTGACACTAAGGGAGATGAGATAGTTATCACCACTGAATCGTTAGAGAAAGTGACGCACTAACCTTGGTTTATACCAATCAGTATAAGCTAGGGTATTGAATGTACCTTGTATGAGTCAGTAACCCGTTTACTGGCTCCATGCACGAGCATAATGAACAGGTTCATTGCACCATCAATCAATGCAGTGTATCGAGTCATTATGATGATAGGGGGGGATTATAGCTGTAGTTCAGATCCAACTATTGATACTAAAAACGACACAAAAAATCGAACACAGAAATAGAAGACAACAAAAAGCCGGCGCGAGCCGGCTTTTTTATAATTTACGTTACATAGGCTAATAACTTAGCGTGCACGGAAGACGATGCGTCCTTTGCTCAAATCGTAAGGTGTTAACTGAACCGTTACCTTGTCACCCGTAAGAATACGGATGTAGTTTTTACGCATTTTTCCTGAAATGTGTGCCGTTACGACATGACCATTTTCAAGTTCTACACGAAACATTGTATTTGGCAAGGTTTCAAGGATTGTGCCTTGCATTTCAATGTTGTCTTCTTTCGCCATTAATCAGTTATCCTGTTAGCCTTCAAATAATAAAACGGGCATATCATGCCGCAAATTAATCCAACTGTAAAGCAATGGTTGAGTATATACGCTATCTGTAGCTTCGTTATGGTTTAATTCACTGGTTTTTGATTGTTATCTCGGTAACCCATCCAGAATGAGTTAAGATCTGGTGTGGTCTGTAATCGCGTTTGTAGTTCATTTTTCTCGATTCATCAATTTGATAGCCTAGATATAGAAACTGCTTTTTCATCATTTTTGCAATTTCAGTTTGCAGCAAAATAAGTAGACTTCCTAATGAACGTTTATGGTGCTCGGGAGCAAAGTAGCTATATATGGCAGATAAACTGTGTGGCAGCACGTCGGTCACGGCTACGCCGATTAATTCATCGCCTTGCCTTAGCTCGATAAATAACGGTTGCATCCAAGTCGCGGTGGCAAAACTATCGTATTGCTCTGGGGTCGCTGGAAACATTGGGCCGTCGTGATGGCGAGTATTAACGTAGCGTTCGTACAATTGATATTGCTGCTTAGTTTTATGGTTAACAATCTTCCAGCTTAAATCTTGGTTATTTTTTAATGTTCTCTTTTGTCTTTTAGAAATTGTAAACTCATTAATGGGCAATCTAATGGGTAAACAGGCACTACATTGAGGGCATTGGGGTTTATAGATCATGCTGCCGCTACGACGAAAACCAAGCGCCAACAGTTGCTCGAATAAGTTAGCGTCAATAACATCTTCTTGCAATACCATTAATTGCTCTTGCTGATTGTCTAAGTAGCTACAAGCAAAGGGCTTTGTTCTGCCCACCGTGACGGGTCTAGATTTAGAGTTCAATAGATACCTCGGCCTTACTCCAGCTATCAATGCTCACTTCGCCATCTCTTAAGTGGGTTAATAGCCTAAGAAAATCATCGCGCCTAATCGACTTCGCACCAAGGCTATCTAGATGAGGGTTTACCACCTGTGCATCGATTAGTTTAAAACCGCAGCGCTGTAAATGCTGCTGTAATACGATCATAGCAGCTTTAGAGGCATTCGTTGCACGATGAAACATCGACTCGCCGCAAAATACTTGCCCAATAGCCAAGCCATAAAGCCCACCAATAAGCTGTTTATCTTGCCAAACTTCCAGAGAATGGGCATGACCTTGTTGATGTAAAGACAGATAGGCTTGTTGGATTTCAGTTGAGATCCAGGTGCCATCTTGTCCTGCTCTGGGCTCAGCACAACCAGCGATAACCGCCTCAAAGTGATGGTTTATGGTATAGGTCCACTGTTGTTTTTTAAGGTACTTGACTAGGCTACGGCTAATTTTCATATTGCCAGGTACAAATACCGCACGGGGATCTGGCGACCACCATAGAATAGGATCATCTAGATTAAACCAAGGAAAAATCCCGTTATAATAAGCGGTTAGTAAACGTTCTGGGTGTAAGTCACCACCAACCGCTAATAAGCCATTAGGATCGCTTAATGCTTGCTCGGGCGGCGGAAAACCTTGTTGATCATGATTTAAATAGGACAGTGAGTTCACAATTGAGTAAGATTAATAAATATACTTACCCTTAAAGTTAGCGGAAAAAGTCCTATGTTGAAACCTCATCTTATTGTTTTCACGGTTATCTGTTTAATTTTTGGTATGCAGACCGCAATTGCCGCACCATATGATCGCAATCAAGCGGTTCCAGTTGAAAAGGTGGAGTTTGGACAAGTGGTTTCTGTGCGTAATATTACGCAAAAGCAGCTGGTTGAAGATAGAAACACCGGTTGGAAGACATTTGGCGGCGCGTTGATAGGTGGGGTGATAGGTCATCAGTTTGGTGGCGGCTCTGGCCAAGATGTTGCCACGGTTCTGGGCGCATTACTGGGTGCTGGAGTTGGTAATCGCTACGGAGATAGCTCTTACTATGAAGAATTACGCTTAGTAGAGATGATGATTACTTTAGAGTCTGGCGAGCAGGTCATGGTGATCCAAGACTTAGATCCAGGAATGATATTCAGTGTGAACGATGATGTGAGAGTCGTTTACTTGCAAGGCTATGTTCGGGTCGATCAGCAGATGTAGTGCTGGAATCACTTTTTTCGAAAGTACTTTCCTCAAAGTATTTTTCCGAAAGTATGATGTCCCAAGGCACTCGCCTCACCAACAATCAACTATCGATTTTTTCTGTGCACAGGGGCAAGTTAAGCTTCTATCTATCCATTAGGCTCGAAGTGTGGCTAAAGCGAATGCCGACCACATGGGTATAGAGTTTTGTATCGTTGGTATATAGCACCTATGTCGCTCTTAATGTAGCCCTGTAGTTTTTAAATCAGTATGCGCAAGAACAATAGCACTTTTAAACTAACTTCGATTTACATGATTACTCGATTCTATTTTCGTTTATCTAAGTTCTCGATTTAGCGAGAGCGAATGCTCAAATTGAAGATTATTTTCGCCGCCTGAACCTGGAAAAACGACTCTAACTTGTCACTTAAATTGCAGCTCAATGGCATTCATTTCTTCTTTCAACAGGTGCAGCAACGTCAGCAGTCAGAATCAATATCTCCTCCGAAAAAGCCTGATGAGCAGCCACTCTGAACATCGATTTCGTCGATAAAGCTCGCTATGTTATTGCTCCATTATGACTGGCTATAGTGTTTAATTCTTATCCATGATGACTTTTTTTACTTGTCGGCGTAACTCTTGGTGAGCTTTGTTATTGATGTTTACTCGGTGGTAAAGCAATTCAAATTTTGCTTTGGATAACTTTACTGGGCAAGGAAAAAAGTCTAACCCTAAAGGCGCAGCGTATTTGGCGATTCTTGTGGTAGTCAGGCCTAGCGCTTGGCTATTTGCAACATAAGTGAGTTGGGTCATCATTGTACTGGCTGTAAATACGATATTTCTAGGTTTAGGGTTATCGGCAAGCAAGGTAAAGGTATCAATATCTTGGCGGCGAGCTTTAATTGCGACATGTTGCTCAGCATAGTATTCATCCACTGTCATGTCAGCTTTGATTCGCGGGTGGCCCTTGGCTACGGCAATTAACATGGGTTCTTCATACAAAAACTCGCTGATAATACTAGCATCATTGGTTGTCACCAGATCCACCACTAAATCGACTTTACGCCTTCGTAAATCATCAAGCAGTTGTGATTGGCTATCTGGGGAGGCAAGAATATTAATATTCGAACCAACTAAATCAAAAGCAAACTGCTCTTGTACATAGATTTTATGGCCTATTTCATATAGGGCTTCACGAACTAAGTGTTCCGCTGGTTCTAGCTTTGTCATCATGTAGTTAGCGTGTGCAGTGGCTTCAATTGAGCGTCCTTTGCGAATAAACAAAACTGTATTTAAGTTTTGTTCTAAATGCTTTATGCGCTGAGATACCGCTGCTTGGCTTATATTTAACTCGTTAGCTGCTTTGGTGTAAGAAAGGTGTTTGTAAACCTTAGTAAAGGTGCCTAGTAAGTTTAAATCCATGAATTACTGTCCACTTAGTATTTATTTAATATTTAGTTAACCTGCTATTAACACTTATTGTGTATTGTGGCATGCTGGTGAGTCATTTTTTAGATATAAGTATGGCTTATGAGTAATACAATTGTGAACTCATGTTTTTAACTATTCTTCCTGATTATCATGGATCCATTAATTGGGTAATGAAGTTCGCCTTTATGACGCAATTAGTCCCGTTAATTGTGTTGCTTCATTGAACTACTTCTTAAGCACCCTAGCGTTTATTATTAACTAATAAAAAGGTCATTTATGAACAAATCAATCATCGCAGTAGCAGTCATTGCTAGTTTGTCTAATGTATTAACTGCGAATGCAACGAGTCATTCTCACCAACATGAAGATGGACACCAATGTGAATTAGAGCATTTTACCCCAGCACAGTTAAGAGACATGGATGGTAAGCCTGCCACACTTGCTACCATAGAAGCTAATAAGCAGGTGGCAAAAACATTAAATTATGCAGATACCAAGGTATTTGAAGATAATAATCGTGGCTTGATTGCGGTACTTGATACTGCGACCGGTGAAGTGATACGCAACAAGTTCAGCACTTTTATTGATGTTACCCCTAAAGCGGCCAAAGCATATCCTGACAGTGTTAACCCATCACTTTGGCGTCAAGCTGTTGCTAATCAGGCTGCAAATGGTTTGTACGAAGTGGTTCCGGGGCAAGTTTATCAGGTGCGAGGTGTTGATTTAGCATCTGCTACATTTATTCGCGGTAAAACGGGCTGGATTGTTTATGACGTCTTAACGACTAAAGAGTCAATGGCTGCGGCACTTAACTTTTTCTTATCCGAAGTCCCTGAGGGGGGAGATTTAAAGGTCGTTGCCATGCTTTACTCACATTCTCACGGTGATCACTTTGGTGGTTCACGCGCAGTATTGGAGCACAACCCTGATGTTAAAGTTTATGGTTCTCGAAATATTACTAAAGAAATCGTTGATGAGAACGTATTAGCAGGCAACGCCATGTCAAGACGAGTCACCTATCAATACGGTAACTCACTAGGACGCAATGCTCATGGTATTGTCGATGCTGCACTTGCAAAAGGGGTCGCTAACGGTGAGTTGTCTTATGTACTTCCCGATAAAGAAATGAACTGGGACAGTGAGTATGAGGTGCATTCAATTGATGGTGTTGAAATGCACTTTTTAGATGCTTCTGGTACTGAGGCCGCATCTGAAATGGTGACATTTATCCCTTCTTTGAAGTCTATTTGGACAGGCGAATTAACTTATCAAGGTATGCATAATATTTATACATTACGTGGTGCCAAGGTTCGTGATTCACTTAAATGGTCTAAGAAAATCAATGAGATGATACAATTGTGGGGCCATGAGGCAGAGCATTTGTTTGGCTCTCACTCTGCACCGATTTGGGACAAAGATAATATAAATGAATATTTAAAAATGCAACGTGATGCTTATGGTTTCACACATAACCAAACATTACGTTTAGCTAATAATGGTATGGTTATGCAAGATCTTGGTGATGCTATTTACCAAGTTATGCCTGAATCTATTCAGCAGTCTTGGCATACCAACGGTTACCATGGTAGTTACAGTCACAATGCCCGTGCAGTATATAATATGTACCTTGGCTATTTTGATATGAATCCATCCAATTTAAACCCTTTACCCGTAGATGCTGAGGCACTTAAATTTGTTGAATATATGGGTGGGTGTGATGTCGTAACAGAAAAAGCAAAAGCGGACTTTGTTAAAGGAGAATATCGTTTTGTTGCGACTGCCATGGACAAAGTTGTGAATGTCTGTCCTGACAATCGTTCTGCACGTAGTTTACTCGCCGACACATATGAGCAGTTAGGCTATCAAGCTGAAAGTGCTGGCTGGCGAAATGTTTACCTAACGGGTGCACAAGAAACCAGAGTTGGCATTCAGCCAGGTTCAATAAAAGCGGCCAGTAATGATGTGTTGTCCAATATGGGGATTGATAACCTACTCGATTTTATTGCTGTAAAAGTAGATTCCACAGTGGCGCAACATACGCCGTTTACGTTTAATATTGATGTGACAGATACAAAAGAGTTCTACGTTACTGAAATGGCAAATGGTAATTTTAATAATTTTGAATGGTCAAAATATGCCAGTGAATTATCAAATGTGGAGAAGCCAAAGGCGGATGCAACATTACGTATTACTCGCCAAGATGTGGCAAAAATACTGATGGGCGCAGTAAGCATTAATGATTTACTAAAATCAGGTAAAGCTGAATTTATTGGTGACCAATCAGTACTCACCAAGCTAAAATCCGCTCAAGTTGATTTTGATGAGAAGTTCGAAATCGTCCCACAGCCAACTGCAGAGCAGGCTGTAGACAGTGAACTTTATATTAAGTAACTGCTAACTAATTAGTTGCTTAATTGAATAAAGCAGCTCTTCGTTAGTCATACCGATCATTTAGTCTATAAATGATCGGTTGACGAAGAGTTAAACTTGGAGCCATCCTTAACGTTTTAGCCACCTCTGTTCAAAATCAAATTGCCCCTTGCTTTGTATCAAAAATGCTAATCACACCACGAAACGCGCCGCTTTGAAGAAGATCACCTAGGTAAAGATCAAGATTACCAATGGTAAGGCTATTGCCTTTCTTTGTGGGTTAGGTGTTTCTTGCGACGAGCCGCTTGTGTTCTAAAACGAGCTGTATTTACTTAAACTTATATTTGTTACTTATATTTGTTAGTTAGCTACATATCTACTTACTAGTAATATGTTCTAGCCGAACGCAAAGCTCTCACCACTGTCAAGCCAAGTTGGGTATTTACCCATAACCGCACTAAATTCATCACTTTCTATCTGGGCCTTTAGCCAGCGCTGCACATTCAGGTAATCGCTATTATCAAACCAGCTTTTATCTACGCTAGCGAATTGGCGAATAAACGGGAAAATAGCGTAATCGGCAATTGACACTTGATTACCCATAAGTTGCGGATGCTTTGACAAGATACTTTCAAGCTGCGCGATATACTGCTCGCCTTGCTGTCGATAATATTGCTTGCTGTGCTCTGGGTGCCTATCGGCATACTTGTATTTATCTAGCCAAGGTTTAAAACTGTGGTCATTACTATGGATCAGCGCTTTAGCGATTTCTTGTTTTTGCGGATCATTGCACTGCAATAAATTGTGCGGATCATTCTTCATCAGTGCCCAGCACATGATCTCTAGGCTCTCATCAATCACAGCACCGTCTTGTAGGATCAGCACTGGCACAGTGCCTTTGGGGGAGGCTGCTAACATAGGCTCTGGTTTATGTTTTAGCACTATTTCTCTGAGACTAACATGTTGGCCTGATAAGAAAATGCCGAGTCTGGCGCGCATGGCGTAAGGGCAGCGTCTGAAGGAGTAGAGTGTGGGCAGAGGCATATTTTGGTCTTAAATAATTGTGCTATGCCGCTATTTTCAACGCTTATTTGTTAAATAACAATCATTAATATTAATTATAATGCTAATGAATAGGGCTTTATTTGTTTGTTTTCCGGTAAGTTAAGCATGACTTACCTTCATTCAACCCTTCATTCCATTTTTCACTCAAGCTAAGTAACCCTACTTTTTATCCCTGTTTGTGCTGGTGTGATCCGTGTAGAATTCGCGGATAATTTTGCGTGGTGGCTCATGTTTTGCTGCCGATAATAGATGCACTGAAGGTTAAGCTTCAGCTAGCAGTAAAAGGATGAATATGTCAAAAGTAGTTGTTTGTGCCCTGTATAAGTTTGTGACCTTGGCTGAGTTTGAGAAGTTACAAAGCCCGTTATTGAAGGTGATGGAAGAGTCGGAAATTAAAGGCACATTACTGTTAGCACAAGAAGGGATTAATGGCACGGTTGCGGGATCACAAACCGCTATCGATAATTTATTGGCTTGGTTAGCGAGCCAGCCAGGTTTAGACAATATTGTTTATAAACTCTCTTTTGACCCAGTGATGCCATTTTACCGCACTAAAGTAAAACTTAAGAAAGAGATCGTTACCATGGGCGTAGAAGGCGTTGATCCTAATAAAGTAGTCGGCACCTATGTTAAACCAAAAGACTGGAACCAGTTGATTTCAGATCCTGACGTCTTGCTTGTCGATACCCGCAATGATTACGAAGTTCAGATTGGCACCTTTAAAAATGCCGTCGATCCCAAAACAGAAACTTTTCGTGAATTCCCTGAGTACGTGAAGCAAAACCTCGATCCAGTAAAGCACAAGAAGGTGGCTATGTTTTGTACTGGAGGCATTCGCTGCGAAAAATCGACCGCGTACTTAAAAGAGCAGGGCTTTGATGAGGTCTATCATCTTGAAGGCGGGATCTTAAAATACCTTGAAGAGGTCAAGCAAGAAGAAAGCTTATGGCAAGGTGAGTGTTTTGTATTTGATAACCGCGTAGCGGTAAACCATAGCCTTGAAAAAGGACAATACGATCAATGTAATGCTTGTCGTATGCCTATCACTTCTGAAGAGATGGCTTTGGATAGTTTTGTTCAAGGAGTAAGCTGCTTGCATTGTATCGATAAGGTCAGTGATAAGCAGCGTCAGCGATTTATGGAGCGAGAGCGCCAAGTGCAGCTATCTAAGCAGCGCGGTGAAGCACATATTGGTAGTGATGTCAGTCAGGTGATTGAACGTCGTCGAACTCACAAAGAGCGGCTTAAAAAAGCACAAAATGAAAAGAGCGCATAGGGTTTAAAATCAAGCCTGCTAGCTTAAAGATGAGCTAAATTTACAGACATATTAACAGGCAGCCTTTGGCTGCTTTTTTTATTTATCAAAGACACTTTTTCCCTGAGCCTGAGTGTGCTATTTTGCACGGCTTTTTTACGCTTTAAAGGATAAGGGAATGTTTGTAGGTTTTGACTACGGTAGTGCTAACTGTGCGATTGGTGTTATTGAAGACGGTGATGTGCGTTTGGTACCCTTATCTGGTGACTCTAAGTATTTGAGCTCAACGCTTTACGCGATGGATAGGGAACTCATTGCTGAGGCAGTGTTAAAGCAATTACCTCAAGCAGAACAGGCTGAGTATACTCGTTTACGTTCGGCGCAATTAAGCCGCGCCGCTGCTGCCCGTCGAGAGTTGGATCTGTTGCCTAACGAACAAGCGGTGTTTGTCGGTGAGCAAGCGATCGACGCTTATTTAGATATGCCTGATGAAGGCTTTTATGTGCGTTCGCCTAAATCATTTCTTGGCGCAACAGGACTAAGAGAGAGCCAAATTGCGCTGTTTGAAGATATCGTCACCTTGATGATGATGCATATTAAAACTCAAGCGGAAAAGAATTTAGGTACGAAAGTCATTACTCATGCTGTGATTGGTCGTCCTGTAAACTTTCAGGGGATAGGTGGCGAGCAGAGTAATCAACAGGCTGAAGCGATATTATCGTTAGCGGCAAAACGCGCAGGATTTATCGACGTTGATTTTCTGTTTGAGCCACTAGCGGCAGGGATGGATTATGAAGCGTCACTTGATGAAAACTTAACCGTGCTGGTGGTTGACGTTGGTGGCGGTACGACTGATTGCTCTATGGTGAAAATGGGACCTAATCATATTGATAACCGTGACCGTAGCGCAGATTTTTTAGGTCATAGTGGCCAGCGTATTGGTGGTAATGATTTAGATATTGCGCTTTCTATGGCGTCATTTATGCCGCATTTAGGGCTTGGAAGCTTAATGGTAAATAAGCTGCCAGTGCCAAGTAAACCTTTTTGGAATGCAGTGGCAGTAAATGATATCAGTGCGCAGCGAGACTTTAGTGCTTTGGCCTCTAAAAAGCTAATCGAAGACTTGATTAAAGAGGCCCAAAACCCACAGCTTATTCAGCGTCTGCTAAAAGTTCAAAAAGACCAATTAGGTTATAAATTAGTACGCAGCGCCGAACAAAGTAAGATAGCGTTATCAAGCAGCGATAGCGTCGATACGCCACTTGAATATATTGCTAACGGATTACATGCTAGGGTGAGTGAAGCTGATTTTGAAACTGCGATAACGATACCGTTATCAAAGGTCGAAGCCTTGATGCGGGAAGCACTTGAGCAATCAGGGGTGATGCCAGACCGTATTTATGTGACTGGCGGCACCGCGAGAAGCCCGGCTATTTACCAACGCATTTCGGGCTTATTCCCTGAGATCCCAATTGTGGTAGGGGATCACTTTGGTAGTGTGACTGCAGGACTGACTCGCTGGGCACAGAGGGTATTTGCTTAACGGGCAATGAAAAATAGCGCGACTCAGCGCTATTTCGTTTACTGTTAGCGCTGACTATTGGCGTTTAGATTGACACAAATAGTATTACATCAGTCACAATGACTCATTGATTGACTCAATCGCTAAAGGAAATGGATATGAAGGGCTTAACTAAAGGGCTGTTAATTAGCTTGGGACTGTCACTGACCGTAACACTTGCTCTAAGTGGTTGTGGCGATGATGTGGGTAAGGTGAGTTTAGGTTTATTTACCACCAAAGATGTGATTATTGATGCTAGGCACGACCCTAAAATCCCTGGTGTGACGTGTCATGTTAGCCGTATTGAGGCCGATTTAAGCCTGGCGGACCCATCGGATATGAGTATTTCTTGTCGTCAAACAGGGCCGATCACCGCTGCTGAAATTGCCAGTATCGATAAGAGTAAAAACGGTGAAGTGGTGTTTAAAGAATCATTAAGCATCTTATTTAAATCGCTAAAAGTACGCCGTATTTATGATGCAAAGAACCAAACATTACTGTATTTGTCTTACTCAACCAAAGAGACCAATGGTAGCCACAAGCATGCGCTCTCAACCGTGCCACTTTATGGCACACAAGCGTGGGTCCCTGGTGGAGCAGTGATTAACAACTGATCTGCTTGCGGCTCAGTTTTGCTCTTCACTACTCACTATTGAACAATGAGGCGAAATGGGCTAGATAAGAGTGCTTGATAAGTGAGTTAAGTCAATCAGCCTTAGCACACGAAAACAGTACAAGCACACAATCCATCTACACAATTTAAGTACACAATCTAAGTGCATCATATAAGCACTATAAAGGCGGATCATATCCGCCTTTATGCTTTGAGCGAAGCAATAAATTGGCTGCTAGCTTGTAAAGCTGGGCTTAATCGTTAATAAGCGCAATAACACTACCAGCGACTGAGTCATAGAGGATTTTTATATCGGCTTGTTGGCGGCTCTTGGTATCGCCAAGGGTGCGCAGTACATAAGTGCACTGTGTTTGACCATCGGGATTGCTAGCTGCTTGATGACGATAGGCTTGAAAGTCACTGCTATTGTCTATGCTAGATAACGAAACACTGGCTGGATCTTGTTGTAGGATATTCCATAAATCAACACAGCCTTGCTCACCTTGGCCGATATTTTTTGGTTGTCCCATCGGGTTACCTTTACCAATACCAAGGGGATAACCAAAGCTGTTCATATCAAGCTCCCCTCCGGCAAAGTCAGGTAGATCGTTCAACGCACCAACTCCTGCGATAAGCTGCCATTTAGTGTGGGAGAAGGTAACTGATTGCTGCAATGCAGCGGCAACGGCCTTGACCCGAGCTATTTCAGCATCACGCTTAAAGTCTACATATTTAGCCGCAGCGATAACTGCTAATATGCCAAGCACAATAATCACGATAACAAGTTCGATGAGGGTAAAGCCTTTTAAGGCGGTGGCGCGCTGCATTAAAAAGATTCTCTAGGTTTGGTCATTTACGCTGTTAATAATAAAGCATTTAACCTAATAGCTAAAACAAAGAATCTTTTTCTGTGACAAATGCAAACAAGCCGACAACATGGCCGGCTTATTTTGCTAAAAGCTAAATAGAGTTCGCTTAGGTGTTTAATACTCGATTATAGCGTTCAAGCGCGGCCTCAAGATCGGCAATGAGATCATCGACGTTCTCTAAGCCGATATGCAATCTAATGAGTGGTTTACTGCTATCCCACTTTGTTGCAGTGCGCAGTTTATCGATGCCAAATACGCCTAAAATTAAGCTTTCAAAACCGCCCCAAGAAAAGCCCATTTTAAAGTGCTGCATATTTTCAACAAATGCGGTAACAGACCTAACATCACCTTGTTTTAATACAAACGAAAACAGTCCGTTTGAGGCGCTAAAGTCGCGTTTAAAAAACTCATGGCCCGGACATGACTCAAAAGCGGGGTGACGCAGGTGATCCACTTCTGGGCGGGTTGCAAGCCAGTTAGCCACTTTTAATGCATTTTGTTCATGCTGGGCTAAGCGAATACCTAAGGTTCTTAGGCCTCGGCTAGCAAGGTATACGTCATCTGGTGAGGTACATTGGCCCAGAAGGTAACTATTTTCTCGTAGCTGTTCCCAGTGTTTGTCGTTCGCGGTAGCAGTACCCATCATCACATCAGAATGGCCGACGATATACTTTGTCGCCGCTTGAATCGAAATATCGACCCCCATCTCAAATGGTCGCGAGTTTATTGGTGATGCCCAGGTATTATCGAGCATCACCACGATATCGTGCTGGTGGGCGATACGGCTCAGAGTGGGGACATCTTGTATTTCCATGGTGATTGAACCGGGAGATTCTAAGAACAGCACCTTAGTATTAGGCTGTATTAAGGCTTCTATGCCATCACCAATCATAGGGTCGTAATAAGTGGTTTCGATGCCGTAACCGGCAAGCAGCTTATTACATAGATCACGAGTGGGCTCATAGGCGCTATCGACCATAAGCAGGTGATCGCCCGCTTTTAAAAATGACAGCAGGCTATTGCTGATGGCGGCGCTTCCTGATGGATATAGTGCTGTGCCCACTCCGCCTTCAAGTTCTGCAATCGCCGCTTGAAACGCAAAGTGAGTAGGGCCACCACGACGGCCATAGAACATTGCGCCATTAGCCTTATTTTTTGCAGCAAAACGCATATCTTCCATAGTATCGAACACCATAGTCGATGCGCGGTAAACAGGCGGGTTTATCACCCCTTGGGTCCATTTTTTATCTCGGCCTAGACTGATTATCTGCGTTTCTTTTTTCATCGGGCGAATTCCATCAGTTTAAATATCGATATCATTTTAGCCATCTTAACATCTAAACGGCTAAAATAAAGTGTCATTATTTTCAGTATAAACTTTCAGTATAAACTTTCAGTCACTATTTTCTCTGTCGTCATAACTGGGATAGTTACAACTGCTTTAAAGACTTTCTTTGCTTATTGGTAGCTTAATCGTGATCTTAACGCCGCTGATATTCCCGGCCTTATCTTGGGTATTACTGGCGTTAATTTTACCGTCATGGAATTGGCAAATAAGTCTCGCAATATAAAGGCCTAAACCTAGATGCGGCTTATCTTGCGCTTTTTGTGCTCTCACAGACACCATAGACTCAAAAATCTGCTCGGCCATATTATCCGGTAGTGCGGGGCCTTGGTTACTGACGCTCAGCTCGGCATATTTATGCTTGAGTGTCAGCGCAACATTAATTGGGCTATCAGGATGACTAAACTCTAAGGCGTTAGCGATAAGTTTATCCATCAGCTGAGCGATATACTCCGGCACTCCTAACATCGCAATACTGTCCTGGGTAATATTGAGCTCAAATGCTTGTTGGGGATAGGTCATTTGATAGCCTTGCATACAGCCATTGATGACTTTTTCGAGCGGAAAAATAGTCGTTTCGGCATGAGATAAGCTCTCTTCTAAACGAGTGGCTTCGCTCATGTTGTTTAAGATCATATTGAGACGGTTAACGCCTTCTTGTGCCCGGTCAACATATTTGCGGCTATCAGGGCTAAGCTGTTGTAAACCAAGATGCTCAAGCGACGAGCGCACCACGGCGACAGGGGTGCGCAGTTCGTGAGATAAACGCGAAGACATATTCTCTAAATAATGAGTGTATTGGCTCAATCGGCTAACGATACTGGCAAAACTTCGTGATAGATCGCCGATCTCGTCGCGAACTTTAGAACCCTGAATCTCATTTTTTATTCGCCCTTGGCTGTCGATCGCTTGCTCAGCTTCATCGCGCAGTTTTCGAATACGGCTTGAGATGTTTGAAGCAAAGAAAAATAGCGCTAAGGTGCCCATACTCATGATGGTTAAAATCACATTAAACAGCTTCTCTAAGGCTTTGTTGCGCAGGGTTCGAATACCATGAGTGGTTTCTTCGGCAATCACTACCCCCATGACTTTATCATCAATCCAAATAGGACTAGCAGCAGCGAGCACAACCGCTTTGCTGTCGGGAGTTAAGCGCCAGGTGGAACCTTGCTCGCCGCTTAAGGCTTTAGAGATATGACTGCCTTGCAACACTGTTGAGTCTTGCAGTGAATCAATAAAGTCTTTGGCTGGCGTGGTTAAAATTTTGTAGTAAAGCGGGTGCAAGTATTTATGTTTAAACTGCGTCCAGCCGGAGTTGTCATCGTTATCGATATTAGTCCGTGACCAGACGCTGTTATCTGAACGAATATCGCCCGATTTTGCTAATACGCGGCCGTGTTTGTCGACCACCCAGATCCGCGAACTATTATGGCTCATGCCTTTAATAATACTTTCGATTTCAGGTGAGGGGACAAGTACGGTCCCCAACTTGCTTACATCATCAATTGCAGAGGTGCCAACTATGGCATCTAATACGCGGCTTTTTTTATCGTTTACGTCATAAACAGCAAAGCCCAGTTTACTGCCAACCATATTAAGCGGGATCCTAAGCTCGACATTGTAACCTTGCTTACTCTTGGTCCACTTTCCTTGAATTTTAACTTCAGGCGTTACAGGGGTAGACAGGTTGGGATTTTCTGGCAGTTCGAAGGCACTTATCCAACCATCTTGTGTGGTGGCGACAATATAGCGTCGAAATTTGCCATCCGGTGCGAGTGTGGCGATGGCGATATGATCGTTATTGTCTATGCTAAGGCTATTTTTTCCACGGTAGATCACGTGTGGATCGCGAACTTCGAAAAAGGCGTACAGGTAGCCGGCATATTTACCCACCATATGGGTAAAGCTGAGGTTTAACGGCTGGCCTTCGTCACGTTTATAAACCTGATAATCAGCCGCGTAATTAAGTGCACGATGGCGGTAGCTACTCCAATCTGACAATTTACCGTCTAGTTGAATAGGCCCTGAAAGTGGATAAGCGTATAGATCGCGCCCTTTTTCAACCTGTGTTAAAAAGCTCGCTTGGCTATCAAATAGCTTAGGTCTTTCGTGCAGTGCGGTTGCCAGTGCCTGAGTAGTGCCTTCTAAGGTTTTTTCTTGGCCGTGACGCAGATATTTCTCCATCTCCCACACGTACTGATAACCTAGCCACGGCAGGCAGAGTAAGAATAAAGACAATACTGCGACTTTACTTCGCAGCCCTATTGGCAAATTAAACATGGCGTAACAACTACCTAAATGATGGCCATCAACAATGACCTGACTATGACCTAAATGATCAGGCAATGACCTAAAACTACTTGACCATGACCAAAAATGACTCGATTGATGAACTAATTTATCAGCGGACGACATTCCACAAGCGAGGGTTCGCTTAGCATCAAGTTTCGATGCTCAATGCTAATGCTCAAGGTTAATTGTGGGAATCCCAGCGATAACCCATGCCATACACGGTATCGATACAATCAAAGTTAGGGTCCTGGGCAATAAACTTCTTTCTAATCCGTTTTACATGGGAAGTAATCGTCGAATCATCGACGAATATTTTGGCCTCTTGCATCAACTCTTGGCGCTGGCGTACATGTCCTGGGCGCTTTGCGAGCGCATGCACCATCCAAAATTCGGTTACGGTAAGCTCAATCTGTATTGAGTTCCAAAATACCTGCATGCGATTCACATCGATTGTCAGCAAACCATGTTCAACGATATGACTTTCATCGTTACTCGCATTTTTTAGATCTGAGCGTCTAAACAGCGCAGCTAATCTGGCTATTAGATGTGGGAAACTGACATCTTTACTTAAATAATCGTCGGCCCCCAGTCGCAGACCGCATACGGTATCGAAATCACTGTCACGTGCGGTCAAGAAAATAATCGGCAAGGTACTCGACATGGCTCTTAATGATTGGCATAGAGTAAAACCGCCATCGATTTCATTTTCAAGGCCAATATCGATAATGGCAAGATCGGGTAGGCGCGTGTTAAATGCCAACATAGCTTGTGGGCGGTTGGCATAAGCTTGTACACAATAACCTTGTTGCTGCAAAACCTCTTTGTAGTTTTCTCTAATTGCAGCTTCATCTTCTACTATGGCAATTCGTTTCATAACGTCTTAATGAGGGCCTTAACTGTCTAATTGATTGTGACTATACAGGAAAATATCTCTGTTTGAAGACGTGAACCGTGATTGCCATTTTGTTGCCACAATTGAACCTCAAAACGCCACTTTTACTCCCCTTAAAAGCCATTTAGGTAGGGTTTAATAGCCCTATCGAATAAAGCGCAGTTAACAACTTTAAAACGGCAAGCTTTATTAGCTAATTTGAATTTAGTTTAAAAATTACTATCCCAAGGGGAATAATATGAAAAAACAACTTATCTCAACACTCGTCATTAGCGCGTTAGTATTTTCAACTCAAGCATCAGCACAGCAGGTTGTAGACACTCAGCGTAGCAATAACGAAGAACTCATCGGGTTAACTTCAGGCATTGTGCTTGGGGCTGTGGTGGGTGGGCCCGTCGGAGCCATTATCGGCGCCTTTACTGGCACCTTGGTGGGTAAATCAGTGGGCGATGATGATGCGTTGCAAACACAGCAAGCCATGCTTGATGAAAAAGAGCTGGAGCTTATTGTACTAAACCAGCAAAACCAATCATTGGTTGAACTTTCAGATCAGTATGAGCAAGCGCAGCAACAGCTTACCAGTTTAAAAATGGCGCAAGAGCAGAAGTTAACTGAATTGGCACTGGGACTGAATGTACAGTTTAAAACGGGTTCATCAACGATTGAGCCTCACTTTCAAAATCAGCTAAATGATATTGCTTTTGCGATGTCACTCTCACCTGAATTGACATTGGACTTGACGGGGTACGCTGACCGCCGTGGTGATGGTGATTATAACCAAGCCTTGTCAGAACAACGTGTAGCAGAAGTCAAAAGCTATCTTATAGAGCAAGGCGTTACCGAGGCGCGTTTGCATAACCAAGCCTATGGTGACTCTTCTCCTTTGATGGCAGAGCAAAGCTTTGAGAATGACTTTTTTGACCGTCGCGTGACATTGAAGTTGCAAAATCAAGACAGCGCTTTAGCGGCTAATTAACCCCCAGTCATGTAACCGTAAATTTAACTGCCAATTTAACCGAAAGTGACCTGTTTAGTTGAATGTTTTAGACAGGTTTTCGGTGCCACAGAGTCTGCCTCATCGCATCTTTGGGGTAAACAGTCAAAAGGAGTAACAGATGACTGCGTATATATTAAAGCGTGGATTTGCGAATGTTTTAGAGCCTATCGCTAAGCAGAGTCATCGCCAAGGAGGCTCTATTTTTGAGGCGCTTATGGCAAAGAGAGTCGCAATTGGGGCATCGATAGGATCGCTGCAAGCTCGATTACTGCAAGGGGTATTATTGCAGGGGTTATTATTACTTAGTGTATTCGTGCCGCAAAGTGCGATGGCATTAGCGTCAACGGAACCAGTTTCTTTAGATAGCATTACGCAAGGTAGTTTGATATTTGAAAGCGCACAAGGGCAGGTCGCGATTGCGCTACCAATGAAAACCGACATCAGTATGCATATATCAGGCTGGGTGAACCGAGTTTCTGTACGCCATGAATTTAAAAACACGTCGACAGAGTGGGTTAATGGTCAGTATCTATTTCCTTTACCTAATGAAGCGGCGGTTGACCAGCTTAAGCTACATATTGGCGATAGGGAGATAGAAGGACAGATCCAGCCTAAAGCTAAGGCTAAAGCCATTTATGAACAAGCAAAGGCTGAAGGTAAAAAAACCAGTTTACTTGAGCAAAAACGTGCCAATATCTTTAGTGCTCAGGTGGCAAATTTAGCGCCAAATGAAGTGTTGATTGTGGAGCTCACTTATCAAGAAACCTTAGACTATAAAGATGGTTTGTTTAGTCTACGTTTTCCGATGGCGATAGCGCCAAGATATACGCCGAAACAAAGTGGGCATAGCGACAAGCAACGTGATGAGTTACATCAACAAGTCGCTGCATTCAAGTGGACTAATGCTAAAGAACAAGCGGGCCGAGAGCAAACAAACACGGAACAAACCATCACTCAAAACTTAGTTTCGATAACTGTAAAGTTTGACGCCGCAATGGCAATAGAAAACATCGACAGCCCCTACCATTCTATTAATGTCGATATGGTCGAAGATGCTGCAGCGCAAGTGAGCTTAGATAACAATGCAGTTGCTAATCGTGATTTTGTGCTGACATGGCAGCCCGTACAAGGCCGTGAGCCTACCGCGGTAGTTTTTTCTCAACAAGGTAAAACCCACGCTGCGTTAGCCTCACAAGTTGTGCAAGGCGATAGTCAGTTTAATCAGGGAGTCTCTAGAAGTAAGCCAAAGTATCAACCTCAGTCACAGTCACAACTACAGCCACTGCCACAGTTAGAGCTAGAGCAGCATAGTCACAACCAACGAACTGACTCAAAAAAGGCGTTAGAAAAATATGCTTTGGTGATGTTAATGCCACCTCAAGGTAGCGTAACTGAGTCATCGTCGATTTCACGTGAACTGATCTTGGTTATCGATACATCAGGTTCGATGTCAGGAGATGCCATCATTCAGGCTAAATCGGCGCTTAAGCATGCGTTAGCGGGATTAAAGCCCCAAGATAGCTTCAATATTTTGCAGTTCAACTCAACTGTTGAGCAGTGGTCTAAGTATGCAATGCCAGCAACGGCTATCAATCTTGCTCGAGCACAAGGTTATATCAATGCACTACACGCCGATGGCGGCACTGAAATGTCATTAGCGCTCGATGCTGCATTAACTCGTCTTGGTAATAATAGTGTCCATGAAAGAGATGAGCAAAACGCCGCGGCGTCATTACGTCAGGTGTTATTTATTACCGACGGCGCAGTTGCTAATGAGTCTGTGCTATTTGAGCAGATAAAAGATCAATTAGCTGAAAGTCGTTTATTTACTATCGGAATTGGCTCAGCGCCTAATGCCCATTTTATGCAAAGAGCTGCTGAAGTCGGTAGGGGGACTTATACCTACATTGGTAAACTTGATGAGGTTAACCAAAAAGTGGTGTCGCTATTGGAGAAAATAGAGCAGCCTCAAGTCACCGATGTTGATCTTCGTTTTAGCGATGGCAGTGTCCCTGACTATTGGCCTGTACGTATTCCTGATCTTTATGCTCACGAGCCTATCTTGGTCGCTGTAAGAATTCCAAGCTTTGTCAGTAATGACTTACTGATCCAAGGGCAATTAGCGGGGCAATTTTGGCAGCGACGCTTAGAGTTTAATACTGGCAGTCAAGTTAATAACTTGGAGCAAGCCAAAGGTTTAGATTTAATATGGGCAAGAAAACAGATCGCTGCACTAGAGCTGACTAAGCAAGCTGCGAATAAAGAGAGGATTGAAAAGCAGATCGAGGCCATAGCGATGAATTTTCATATTATGAGCGCTTACACTAGCTTAGTCGCAGTGGATGTCTCGCCAATAAAACCTGCCAGTATTGAAGCAAAGGAGGCGAGGGTGATGCAGCATCTGCCAAGCGGATGGCAAAAGCTATCACATACGCTTCCGCAAACCGGAACAAATAGTGTTGTGTTGATGATTTTTGGCTCGACTCTGTTGCTGCTAGCGGCTCTATATCGTTTATCGTTTAGGCGTACGGACACCAGTGGATCTGACTATGAGTAGTATTACTGAGCAAGGCAATAATTTTAATGCTGATGCAAGGTGTGATAAACGCCTTATTAGACGATTTCATCGGTATGCGCCGTGGTTGTTATTGGTCGCGGGAGCCGTTTTAGTAATACAAGGTGGATATATGCAAGCTAAAGCACATTTTGCCCAATTTCTTATTCAGCAGGCTTGGCAGAAAACACTTGCAGACCAAAAGCCGCATAAACCTTGGTCATGGGCCGATACGCATCCAGTTGCCAAACTCGACTTTTTTCCGGTTACGACTCACTTAAGCAAGGATTTTGTTGAGTCGGGCAAAAACAACAATATTAATAACCATGACAGTCTATACGTACTAGCGGGGGCATCGGGCCGAAACTTGGCTTTTGGTCCTGCACAAATGTTATCGTCGGCGAGCGTTAATAGTCAGGGTAACACCGTTATTGCTGGTCATAGAGATACGCACTTTGCAAGACTTAATGGTATTCAAGTCGGCCAGTTGATCCAGTTACAAAACGCATCAGGTAAGAGCCGTATCTATCGTGTGGCTACAGCGCAAGTGACTCACGAATCTGATCTAAGTGTGATTGAAGATAATGGTCAGAGCATATTAACCTTGGTGACCTGTTATCCATTTGGCGTTGAGTTTGCTGGTGGGCCACTGCGGTTTGTTGTTAAGGCGGAGCCTGTTAATTAGAGTGAGCCTTGTTAACGATAAAAAGTACGTGAGTAAGGCTGGCGCTAGGAGTTGTTGTAACCTTAGCGCCACTTCACTTAGTCCATTTTATTTAGTCCACTTAACCTATCACCACAAAAGCTTGCGCTACTTTTCTTCGTGGCACTTATTCCTGTGTGAGTTAATCGAACCTAATGTTATTGCATCTAAGGTCAGCTTAGGCTGAGATTGGCATGACACGGTTTCGGCCTAAGCGCTTAGCTTCATAAAGCTGTTTGTCTGCGCGCTCTATTAGCAGGCTATCAGTATCGTTTAACTGACATTGAGCGACACCAAAAGAGGCGGTGATGTTATTGATAGTGTCGCCTTTTCGTTTGTCTTTCAAAATCAACTTTTCTAGGCTTCGACGCATAGATTCGGCCAGTTGTCGTGTTCGGCCTAATTGGCTCTTTGGCACGATTAAAGCAAACTCTTCACCGCCAAATCGATACAGTTTAGTGCCATCTTGGCAAGCTTCACTTAGGCGTTTTGTCACGGCTTTTAACACTTGGTCGCCAAGCTGGTGGCCATAGGTGTCGTTAAACACTTTAAAATGGTCAATATCGGCAATGATTAAGCATAATCCTTGGGGGTGTTGTTCGATAATCCCTTTGAGGTCTTGATTAAATGCGCGTCGGTTTAATACATTGGTTAAGGCGTCAAAATGCATCTCATGTTCAGATTGCTTTAATTTTAGTTTCAAGGCATCTATTTCAGATTGTGCTTTGGCTAGTTGGGCTGTGAAATGCTGGGCACTTTCGCGGATCTCGTTTGAATCTTTAACAAGATGTTTAACGACCGATAGTACTTCTTCAATGGTAAAGCCATCATTTTCGATTTTATTAAGCTTGTTGTAATTATTATCAATTTTGCTATTGAAATGGTTTGCATCAATGTTGGTGTCTTTAAGCGATTGGGAGAGCTCAGTGACCATAGCATCGAGATTAAGGCGCATATCGACGACATCAAGTTCGACGGCATCCGAGAGAAACTCTTGGTAAAGGCGTTCACTTTGACTTGGCGGACAGGTGTTGTAGTGGCTGACGACTTGATCTAAATGCTTATTTAGTTTGACATTTTTTTCACCAACATAAGCATACCATAGCGCATAGTTTATCGGTGTCGTTGGAATTTGATATTTAAGCATTAAAGGAATGGCTTTTTTTAGCTTAGATGCCGATTCCTTTAGCAGTGGACTAGCCATTATGGTCCCTTATTAACAATAGATTATTGGCGCGGTTAATTATATGCCAATGTAAAGTAACGCTATTGTGCATTTTATTTGGCCATTCTATTACGTTTTGATCTGATACAAAACTTGAAAAACGTTTAACTCGTACATAAAAACAGCGAACAAAAATCAGCAGTCAACTTATCCCCATTAGTGACTAAGCATTAAAGGGGTGAATACAGGTCATTAATGGCAGTCTGCTATCAGTGCCGATTGTATGTTTAATGCCAAGTGATAAGCAAAAAGGGCCCGATGAGGTGCCTTTTTTGTAGTAATAAGGTGCTTTTTGTAGTGAAAAATGACCTGGCTTAAAACTGGTAACTTACCGAAAGCATAGGGCCAATAAAGCTATACTCGATGTTGTAATCGGCAATCTTAATACCCGCATCAGTAAAGGTTGAGGTGTATTCAACGTTGACTTCGTAGTAGTTAAAGGCTGCTGTCATATGCCAATTTTCACTGATTGCGGCTTCAACCCCCATTCTTACATCAACTAAACCGCCCTTAAGATCATCTAGCTTGATATAAAAGTATTGCGCATGACCACTGAATTTAAAGCCAGGATAGAACTCGTAAGAGCCGAAAACACCAATATCAGGCAGTGGAGCTGTCAGTTTTTCGTCAACCACTTTGGGAATATCGATAGTGTCTGGGCAGCGTGTTTCTGTGGCAACATCGCAGATCCCTATGTTGCCTTTAAATGCTGTTTTGATAAACATGGCATGTAGGCCTACAGATACACCAACATCATAGTTATGACCTTGCCAGATATCATAACCATAACCAATACGCATGATATCGATATTAAGGGTGCTATCTAGCGAAATGCCAGACTTGATATCGTAAGTGGTGTCATCCCACGTAAACTGAAATGGTTTTTCGACTGACTGCACTAATGCATTACGATGAAGCTGTTTCCAATCTGCATAAAGCGTATGACGGTCGTTAAAGTGGTGAGAGAACTCGAAGAAGGGAAGAAATTGAGATTCTTCTAATTTTAAATCAGATTCAAAATCGAGCTTAAAAGCATTACCAAGGAGAGGATCGTTCACATCTATGGTTGAGTCCGTATTGGCATAAAAGCCACCGATACGGATAACAGTATTGTTATCTGCATAGGTCATTGGGCTCGCGACCAAGGCCAATGTTGTAGCACTGCGAATGATGAAACTTTTAAGCATTAAAAGTGACTCCGTCGTTCTTATTCTTATTAGTTTTATATTAGTTTTAATTTTCGAATGTTTAATTATTCGGCTACTAGCATAGCAGGATCTATAGTGATGTGAATAAATTGTTTCGGAAAATGTATGGTTTGTTTGATCTAATGCAAGTTAACCGTCATTACTTACATGCATGACAGGCTAGACATTGCGTACTACAGCGATTTTAGATGAGGGAAAGGCAATACTCTTAATGACACATTTTTGATTAATATTGATAACATTTAAGACTTGCAGATTTTAGTAAACAGTCTAGCTTTGCCCAGTTATACGCTTATTTTGACAGCTAAAATATGTCATTTAAGGGGGCGCGGGGAGTGATGCTAAAAATAACAGGATTAGCTTTAACTAACGCCTTCAATTAAAACGGCACAATGAGAAGGCGTTAGTTTAAGCGCTCATGACATGAGTTGTTTAAAAGAGTTTAGGCAGCAAGATTAACGCCCAAGTTAGGCCGCAGAAAGCTAAGCTCATAAATACGGCTGCAGAGGCGATATCTTTTGCTCGACCGCTTAATGGATGGAGTTCATCGCTAATTCTGTCTACTACGGCTTCGATTGCTGAATTCAGAAGTTCAACGATTAACACCAAAAATAAACCTAGGATGAGTAAAACGCGCTCTACCGTTGTCACGTCTACTAATAATGCTATGGGTAGCATTATCGCTGCTAAGAGCAACTCTTGTCTAAATGCCGCCTCGTGTTTCCAAGCAAGCTGTAGGCCTTGTATTGAAAATCCAGTCGCTCTGATAACGCGTTTTATTCCGTGATTATTAGCAGGTTTCATAGCATTCCAAAATAGTATCCATAACAGTATTCATTATCGCGTTCATACATTATCGTGATAAAAATAGTGCTTTATCATGCGCGATAGTTGCTTGATAGCAATATATTAAGGCTGATAGTTCAAATTTTGAAGGATTATAACATGTTCCATTTTTGATTGAGTTAAAAAGCTAATTTAGCTGTGATCTTAGAGGTAGGGCAAGCATTGATAAGATAGAAATAACTGTTCCAGCAGGTGCCAATGGCATAGAGCCAAAAAGAGAGCTAGGCTTAACTCATGGTGCACAGGATGTGCAATCGAATGTTGAAAAATAGCAGCAAGGAGCAGTGACCATGTTCGTAATACGACTTTTCTTTTTTATCGCTAGCCTAATAACGGCGTTCCTATTTATAGTAACCCATCCTGTTGCAGCTTCGGCCGAAGTTGCACTAAATATGACAGATAAACCGTCAATCCAATTAGCTTCTAAAAGCACCCAACAAATAGCCAATATTTCCGATTACCTGGTCAGTGAGAAACTGGACGGTGTAAGGGGGTATTGGGATGGAAAAGCAATGTACAGTCGTTCAGGAAGATTGATTAATCTGCCGACTTGGTTTGTTGAGGGCTTTCCAGATTTTCCCTTAGACGGAGAGTTATGGATTGAAAGGGGCGCGTTCGAGCAGGTATCTGCAACCGTTAGAAAAATCAAGGCCGCAGACGCCGAATGGGCAAAGGTACGTTTTTGGGTCTTTGATCTACCGGATGATCCCAATGTATTTGAATTACGATATGACAGGGCTAGCAAAGTACTACAAGGTATCAGTCCATTTTTAGGGGTCATAAGGCAATATACATTAAGCACTCATCAAACATTAGACAGTGAGTTACAAAGCATTATTGATGGTAACGGTGAAGGTTTGATGTTACATAAGAAAACAGCCTTGTATAAAGTCGGTCGCAGTAAAGACATTGTTAAGCTGAAACCATTTTATGATGCCGAAGCACTCGTCGTTGCGCATACTCCAGGTAAAGGGAAATTTAGCGGTATGCTTGGGGCTTTAGTGGTTAAAAACGTTCAGGGAAAAGTGTTTAACTTAGGTTCTGGTTTTACGTTGGAGCAAAGGAGAAATCCACCTCAGATTGGTAGCCAAGTGACTTATAAATATTTTGGGCTAACCCAAAAAGGCACGCCAAGATTTGCCAGTTTCTTGCGGGAAAGGCAATCTCAATAATAGCGAATAAGACTCCGGTGAGTCAGGATGAACACCTCTTTTACGTTAATGTTTTCACGTTAATTTTTACGGCTAAAGCCTTTAATGTTTGCGTCTTTATTTTTAAACATGCATCTATGAGGGCAAATAGCTTTTACTAATATTTAGAAAGGTTCGGGCAGATGCTCCGAACCTCCAAAGATTGGTTTCACAGTACAGATAGACAAACAAGTGCATAAGCTCACTTGCCTAAATGACTCAAAATCGATTGGTATTATAAAACTTGCAGAACATCTTTCATTGCCAAACGAGATTTTGGCAGCGCTGCATTATAGTCTTCTTCTGAATGATGGTAGCCCATAGCTAGTGCGACATCACACTGAAAGCCGCCAAGCTCCTCTTTAAAGATCTCACCAATCAATTCACTATCAACACCTTCCATAGTGGTTGAGTCGATTCTTAAGCGAGCAAGGGTGTGCAATGTATTTCCTAGGGCTAAGTAAGTTTGAGATTTTGTCCAAGCAGCATTGTTACCCGCTTCATCCGTATTGAGTTCTACGAAAGCATAAGCGCCAAACGCCTGCTCTCTATCCTCAGCTCCCATACGGCCATCGGCAATACCCTTGTCGACAACCTTTGCATAATCTTCGCGAGTATAGTGAGGGTTGTAAGCAAACAGAACGATATGTGAAGCCGACTTGATATGTGGCTGATTAAATTGAAACTTGTTGGCAAATGAATCATGCATGCGTTGCTTGGCTTCATCACTTTCAATCACAATAAATTTCCAAGGCTGTGAATTGATAGAAGAGGCCGAAAGATTCATTGCTTTATAGATCACATCAAGATCTACTTGGGGAATACGCTTAGATGCATCATAACGTTTTGTGGTGTAACGACTTTCAAGATCGGTAATAATGGGATGAGTCATATTCATATCCTAATGTGGCAAGGTCAATCAATAATTTACGTTAGCGCTATCCTACCGCCATCTTAACCAATGAAGTAGTGCTGATTCGTTGAATTATTATCAATATTTTATTGGTAATAATTGTTTGTTGGTAAGGATTATTTGTTGCAATGAAAGTTTGTTGGCAGTGAAAGTTTGGTGATTGCGAGAGTTTATTGGCAATATGCAGCCATATTGCTTATGGGATCTTAGTGCTAAGCCATTAGATGCTCGTCGCGGTTAACTATGGCTGGCTATGATGACTCTATAGCGCGTAGACTGCTAACGACTGACTATTTTGGGTACTGATATGAAACTAATTTCCTCTGTTCTATTTGTATGTATGGGCAACATCTGTCGTTCTCCTTCGGCAGAGGCGATGTTTAGAGACAAAGCCACAACCGCAGGACTACATATAAAAGTTGATTCTGCGGGCACGATTGCTTATCACCAAGGGCACTATCCGGATGAGCGTTCAATTACTGCGGGAATTAAACGTGGTTTGAATTTTGATGGAATGCGAGCAAGACAGGTTGAAGTTAATGATTTTGAAGACTTTGATTTGATCTTAGCGGCAGATGAGCAAAACCTTCAAGACTTAAAGCGTATATGCCCGCAGCAACATCAGTTTAAGCTTGCCCTCATTTTAGATTTCTGCGATTTTGCTACTCATGAGGTGATTTATACTGAGGTACCAGATCCCTATTATGGGGCGGGTGATGGCTTCGAATTGGTCCTTGAACTGCTTGATAATAGCTGCGAGCAACTGGTGAAGCGTATTCAAGAAGGAAATTTATTGAGCTCTTAATTTATGTTTAGCTCAGATTAGATGAATATGGGTTAAAGTTTTTTTCGCGATATATTTGCAGGTGTGATGGTAAAAACAGAAAAAGCGCTAAACAGCGCTTTTTCTAGGTTGTGAGATAAGCAAAAAACTTAGTTTTCTTAGTTTTAAGATTTAGCTTAAACGCTTGCCTGAACGCTTTAAACGCTCTAATTCTCGTTTTGCTTCTTCTTTCGCTTCTTTCTCTGCGAGCATTTTAGCAACTTCAGCTTTCTCGATTTCAGCCATTGCAGGTGTTTCAAGTGATAGTTGGCCTATTCTGCCTGCACGGAAATCATGAAGTAGCACTTCTGAGGCTTTGTGAAGATCGATTCTTCCACCTGGACGCAGTGCACCGCGGTTGCGGCCAATTGCCTCTAATAGCTCAATGTCAGTATCTGGCATCTGCTTGATCTTATAGCGTTCTGCAATCGCTTCAGGATAAGCGGTAAGAAAATACTCTGCAGCAAACATGGCTACATCTTCATATTCCATCGCGGTATCTTTAATCGCGCCGGTTACGGCCAAACGATAGCTACTTTTTTCGTTATCGACTTTAGGCCACAAAATACCCGGTGTGTCAGACAGTACAATACCATTACGTAAGTTAATACGTTGCTGGGTTTTGGTTACCGCAGGCTCGTTACCTGTTTTGGCAATCATTCTGCCAGCAAGTGTGTTGATGATGGTAGATTTACCGACGTTCGGGATCCCCATGATCATGGTGCGAATATCTTTTTCGATTTTGTCGCGACCGGGTACAAATTTACGACATAAATCGGGGATTTTTTTTACTTGTCCAGCCTGCAATGTGGTAATTGCCATTGCTCTTACCCCTTGCTCTTGCTCAAGGTATTCAATCCAAGCCTGAGTTGTCTCTGGATCGGCTAAGTCGGATTTATTCAGTAGTTTGATACATGGCTTATCACCACGCAGCGTTTGCACCATTGGGTTTTCACTACTGTAAGGGATCCTCGCATCAAGCACTTCTATCACCAAATCGACTTGAGGCATAACCTCTTCGATCTCTTTACGTGCTTTGTGCATGTGTCCTGGATACCACTGAATTGCCATGTGTGCGCTCTACTATCAAATTACATAATTAAGAGGATTTTACCTTGTAACGCTTAAGTTTAACAAACAAAAAGCGCCCTAAGGCGCTTATTGGGCTCTTATTGAATGCGAAAGCGGCTAAATAACACCTAATTCACGTAAACGTTCCATCAAATAACTGTCGGCGGTATATTTATCTGACAGCTTTACCTCTGGGTTGGGATGTAAAAATAGCGGTAAAGAAATTCGCGATTTTGTTTTATCCATGCCCTGTGGGTTAATCACTCGATGGCTGGTTGATGGAAAGTAGCCACCCGATGCTTCTTGCAGCATGTCGCCAATGTTAATGATCAAATTGCCAAAGTTGCTTGGCACATCGACCCATTCACCATCTTTGAGCTGTACTTGTAAGCCGGGTTCATTCGCTGCAGGTAGTACTGTGATTAGATTAATATCTTCATGAGCTGCGGCTCGAATCGCGCCAGGTTCCTCATTACCTGACATAGGTGGGTAATGCAGTACTCGCAGCAGTGTTTTTTGGCTATTTTCAATCATCTTTGGTAGTGCGATTGAAAACTTCTGTTTCACTTCGGCAGGAGAATGTCGTTCTATCCATTCTAATAGCTCAGAGGCTAGCGCATTAGCGTTATCGTAATACTTAAGAATATTTTCTTTTAGAGAGTCTGGGATCCGCCCCCAAGGGTAGATATGAAAATATTCTTTGATATCTTTTACGCTGTGACCTTTGGCGGTTTCGGAGATCTCAGCCGGAAAGAATCCATCTTGTGTTTCAGGCTTAAACAGATATGCTTTTTTCTCTTCTGTATTAAAAAATGCGTGCCACTCTTGGTAAATATTCTCCACTAATTCTTTATCAATAGGGTGGTTGGTTAATACCCCAAACCCGGTTTCTCGTAGTGAAGATACAAATTGTTCTGCCGCGTCGTTTGCGCGGTAATCGATTGTTTTTAATGTCATCTTGATTCTTTTTATTATTAAACCCAATCCGAGTTTAACTAGGGTAAACGGTCGACGCAAACCTAAGTGATGTCGATCACACTGATGATTGTTTAGGCTAACGAATAGTGTCGAATTATACTGGGATAATTGATTAATATTGAGTTAGTTATGGCTTAACACTCTTTGTTCATAATAATTAAAAAATGTTGAATACTTTTCCTGTATAAGCACTGCACTGGCGGCAAGTAACAATTTACGCTGTATGGAAACTTTAAGGATAGAAAAATAGCTCGACTAGGGGTCAAGCCTCTCAATAAACGTTAGAATTAAAGTCATCTTGAAAGCCTTTGTGCGCGTATAGGGTCTAATAACGGGCATGAGGGGTAACGTTTAAAGCCAGTTGGACATAAACCTCAGTGATGCATTGAGCGAAAGTCGATAGTTGAGCGGATTAGAGAGTGTAAAATGAGAAAACTAGCAGAGTTCGAAAAGCATGTAATTGAAGATAAAGGCACTGAAAGGCCATTTAGTGGTGAATATAATCAACACACAGCTCAAGGGACCTATTGCTGTAAAAGATGTGATGCACCTTTATATCGCTCTGAGAGTAAGTTTAACGCCCACTGTGGTTGGCCTGCTTTTGATGACGAAATAGATGGGGCGGTTAAACGTAATATCGATGCGGATGGAATGCGAGTCGAAATCGTTTGTGCTGAGTGTGATGCTCATTTAGGGCATGTGTTTGAGGGGGAGTTACTCACGCCAAAGAATATCAGGCATTGTGTTAATTCAGTTTCAATGACGTTCAAATCAATCGATAACTCGCCCATAACTAAGCCTGAGTTACAACTTGCTACGTTGGGAGGAGGTTGTTTCTGGTGTATTGAGGCGGTATTTTCAGCCATTAAAGGCGTTAAAACGGTCACTTCTGGTTACGCTGGAGGCGATGGGCATGATGCTAACTATAAAGCGGTTTGTAGCGGTAACACTGCTCATGCTGAAGTTGTACAAATAGAGTTTGATCCAAACGAGGTGAGTTTTGAAAGTTTGCTTGAGGTGTTTTGGGTCAGTCATGATCCCACAAGCTTAAATCAACAAGGCAACGATGTTGGTCCTCAGTATCGTTCGGTGATCTTTATTCATAATGAACTGCAAGCCGAGCTGGCTAATAATATGATTGAAGACTTAACCAGAGTTGCTGCATGGCCAAATCCAATTGTGACTCAAGTGGTCGCTTACACAGGCTTTTTCGCTGCTGAAAATTATCACAACGATTACTTTGAATTACATGGTGAGCAGCCATATTGCCAGATGGTCATAAAACCTAAGGTGGATAAAGTCAAAGCACTGTTTGCAGACAAGCTTAAGTGACTTATACCGGGTTAGAAAATAAAAAAGACAGGCATTGCCTGTCTTTTTCGTTAATCGTCGTCGATAGCTAGCGCTTATGAGTCAAGCTTATCGTCAGCAACTTTATAATGTGGATCTTCAATTAGATTGACTTCAACGAGATCACCGGCCTTCGCGAGTAATTCTTTACAGTCATTGCTTAAATGACGTAAATGTAAACGTTTACCTGCGCTCACATATCGCTCTGCTAACGTATCGATAGCATCTAGGGCTGAGTGATCGCACACGCGCGAGTTTTGGAAATCGACAATCACATCTTGAGGATCCGTTTTAGCGTGGAATAACTCCAAAAATTCTGCCACTGAGCCAAAGAAGAGTGGACCGTTAAGCTTATAGACTTTCCAGCCATTTTGATCTTCGCTCACTTCAACATTAATGTGTTTAGCATGTTCCCAAGCGAACACCAGTGCAGACACGATAACACCCACAAATACAGCGAAAGCTAAATCGGTAAATACGGTGACAATTGTCACTAGAATAATAACAAATGCGTCATGTTTTGGTACTTTGCGCATCACTTTAAAGCTAGCCCATTCAAATGTACCTAAGACCACCATAAACATCACACCGACGAGGGCTGCTAGCGGGATCATTTCGATAAGTGCTGAGCCGAACAAAATGAAAGCAAGTAGAGCCACTGCTGCAGTAATGCCGGATAAGCGCCCACGGCCGCCAGAGTTAATATTGATCATCGATTGGCCAATCATGGCACAACCACCCATGGCACCAAAGAAGCCACTCGTGATGTTACCGACACCTTGACCAATACACTCTTTGTTTCCACGGCCACGAGTGCCTGTCATCTCATCAATAACGGTAAGCGTTAGTAATGATTCGATTAGACCTACAGCAGCAAGAATAAGTGAGTAAGGTAAAATGATGTATAAGGTTTCTAGCGTAAACTCGACAGCTGGAATAGAGAAGGTCGGTAAGCTACCTGCAATCGTTGCGTTGTCATTACCGCTCATTGATTTAAGGAAGTCGAGAACGGTTCGAGTATCTAAATTCAAGAAGGTAACGAGCAATGTTACCGTCAAAATCGCAGCTAGCGAAGAGGGGATCGCTGTCGTGATTTTAGGTAAGAACTGGATAATCGCCATGGTTAGTGCGACTAGGCCTAACATGAGTAATAGTTGGTTTTGCGGTAACCAAGTCATCACACCATTTGCGTCGGGTGTTTGAAATTGACCTAACTGAGCAAGGAAGATAACAATCGCTAAACCGTTCACAAAACCTATCATTACAGGGTAGGGAACGATACGGATAAATTTACCGAGTTTGAAGATACCGGCTGAAACTTGAATAAGGCCTGCAAGTACTACTGCGGCAAATAAGTATTGAACTCCATGTTCAGCAACAAGCGCAACCATCACGACCGCCATGGCGCCAGTGGCGCCAGAGATCATACCTGGGCGGCCACCAATCAATGCAGTGATAAGTCCCATAATAAATGCTGCATACAAACCAACCATTGGCTCAACACCAGCGACGAATGCAAATGCAACAGCTTCAGGAACCAAAGCTAAGGCTACGGTGAGTCCTGATAATAAATCTGCTCTATGACTGGCAGTTTTGTGACGAATAAGATCGAACATTTAACCTCTGTTGGAAAGTTGTTGAAATAGTTAGGGGTATTGGCCGCGAATACTAACAAAATTACCGCAGCTTGAATATAAAAAAGCCATGCATTGCTGCATGGCTTTTTGGCAAACTGATTAACTCAGGTTACGTGCGAACAGTTTCTGAATTAGCACTGTTTGCAGTTCTTGGTTTTGCAGTGTCACCAGAGTCAATAGTTTCATATTGGCGTCCTGTAGGGGTCGCAATATTTTCTCTGCTTTCAACTGTTGGCTTAGTTGTGTCTGACATTACCATAGAACCAAAACGGCTAGCAGCTTTGGCTACAGGCTTAACTTCAACAGTAGCCTCTACAGCAGGCGCTTTTTCAGCAATTGGCGTATCTACCACTGTTTGCTGGGTAGGCTTAATTGCAGCAGGCTTAGCCATAGGGGCTGACGCGCCTAGTTTAGCTTCAGCTTTCGGTTCAACAGCTGTTGTGACCACTGGCGCTTGGGCTTTAACTTCAGGAGCAGCTTCAACCACTGGCGCTTCAGTTTTAACTTCAGGAGCAGCTTCAACCACTGGCGCTTCAGTTTTAACTTCAACAGGAGCTTCAACCGGCGCAGTAACTACTGGCGCTTCAGTTTTAACTTCAACAGGAGCTTCAACCGGCGCTTCAACTGGTGCCGTGACCACAGGTGCTTGAGCTTTAACTTCAGTAGGCGCTTCAACTGGTGCTGTGACCACTGGCGCTTGGGCTTTAACTTCAGTAGGTGCTGCAACTGGTGCTGTAACCACAGGAGCTTCAACTTGTATTGGCTCTATTGTTGTCTCTTCAACCACTATAACCGGTGCTTGAGTCGTTGCTGCTGCGTTTTCAACATCGTTAGGAACGAAAACAGGAACAGATGAACCATCTTCATTATGCTGAGAATCTTCGTCACGACGACGACGCTGTCCCGCTGCACGTAAGTGACGTGGGCTACGACGACTTCTACGCTGACCTTCACGAGGCTCACGACCATTTTCTTCTGCAGAGTGAGTCTCATCAGTCATTTCAACTTTTGATTCGACAGCTTCTACTTGTGTGTCAGTTTTAACTTCGACAGCTGTTGATGTTTCAACCTGAGTCTCTACCGCTACAGGGGCTTCAACGTTTGTTATCGCATCTGTTTGTTCAGCAGTGTCAACAGTTTCAACTTTTGCTTTTGGCTTACGTGGCTGACGCTTTGGACGCGCAGGCTTATCATCATTTGATGTTTTAGCTTGCACTGGCGCTTCAGTTAACGCGACCTCTACTTTAGTTTCTTCTTGTTGCTCGTTGTTTACACGTACTTTACGACGCATGTTACGACGCTGGCGACGTTCACGTGCAGCTTCTTGCTTAGGCTGCTCGATAGCTGGAGCTTCAACTTTCGTCTCTTTGCGCGGCTTGTCGTTACGAGGTTGACGTTTGGTTGTCTCTTCAGATGTTGAACGCGTGTCAGAATTTTCATTACGACTGTTTTTCGTTCTCTTATCTTTAGATGGCTCAGCATCATTACGATTGTCGCTGCGATTGTCGTTACGGTTACGGCGAGGATCGTTACGACGATTGCTATTACGGCGATTATTATTACGACCTTGATTACGGCTGTCTTTATCTTGCTTCTTAGGCTCAGTCTTTGGCTCTTCTTTAGCGCCAAATAGTGAGCTAATAGCAGCGGCAATCTTAGCGAAGAAACCAGGTGCTTCTTCTTTCTTAGGTGCTGCCACAGGCTTAGTTTCTTCTACTTCAATTTTCTTTGGTGTAGAGAAACCTTTTAATGCTGGTTGAGGCGCCGCAGCTCGTTCAAGTTTACGAGGCTCGTATAGCTTAGCTTCTTCTTTTTCAAGTAGCTTGTAGCTAGATTCGCTGATCTCGTCATCTTTACGATGGCGAACTACGCGGTAATCAGGGGTTGTCATGTTTGGATCTGGAATGACATACACTTCAACGTTATGGCGCTTTTCGGTAATACGGATCGCTTTACGCTTTTCGTTCAATAGGAACGCTGCAACATCAACTGGAACAACCGCTTCAATTTGCGATGTGTTCTCTTTAATTGCTTCTTCTTCCATTAGACGAAGAATTGATAGCGCTAAAGATTCTGTACCACGGATAGTACCTTGTCCATGACAGCGTGGACATAGGTGCGCTGCAGACTCTTCTAATGAAGGACGCAGACGTTGACGTGACATTTCCATTAAACCAAAACGTGAAATTCGGCCTAACTGTACACGTGCTCTATCGTGATGTACCGCATCTTGCATACGCTTTTCAACTTCACGTTGATGACGTACTGGTGTCATATCGATGAAGTCGATAACAACTAAACCACCTAAGTCACGTAGACGTAATTGACGTGCAATTTCATCAGCCGCTTCTAAGTTAGTATTAAGTGCTGTCTCTTCGATGTCGCCGCCTTTAGTTGCGCGAGCAGAGTTAATATCGATAGAGGTTAGAGCCTCTGTTGGGTCGATAACAATCGAACCACCAGATGGTAGACGTACTTCACGTTGGAATGCAGACTCGATTTGAGTTTCAATCTGGTAATGCGTAAACAGTGGAACTTCAGCATCGTAACGCTTAATACGCTCTACAAAGTCAGGGCGAACAAGAGATACGTGCTCTTTTGCCTGCTCATAAATACGCGGGTGGTCGATCAAGATTTCGCCAACATCACGGCGTAAGTAGTCACGGATCGCGCGAACGATAACGTTACTTTCTTGATGGATTAAGAACGGTGCTGGCGCACTCTCTGCAGCTTCTTTGATTGCCGCCCAGTGGTGCTGAAGTACTTTTAAGTCCCACTTTAGTTCAGCTGGATCTTTGCCTACACCAGCGGTGCGTACAATTAGACCCATGCCTTGTGGTACTTCAAGCTCTGCTAGTGCAGCTTTAAGCTCGGTACGCTCATCACCTTCGATACGACGTGAAATACCGCCAGCACGAGGGTTGTTTGGCATTAATACAAGGTAAGAACCTGCAAGACTGATAAAGGTAGTCAGTGCGGCGCCTTTATTGCCGCGCTCTTCTTTATCAATTTGAATGATGACTTCCTGACCTTCTTTAACCACTTCCTTAATGTTAGGACGGCCTTGGAAAGAATAACCTTTAGGAAAGTATTCACGAGCAATTTCTTTAAGGGGTAAGAAGCCATGACGGTCAGCACCATAATCAACGAAAGCCGCTTCAAGAGACGGTTCTACTCGTGTGATTGTGCCTTTGTAAATATTGGCTTTCTTTTGTTCATGACCTGGGCTTTCAATATCCAAATCATACAGTTGTTGCCCATCAACAAGGGCAACGCGCAACTCTTCAGATTGAGTCGCATTGATTAACATCCGTTTCATGATGACGTAATTCTTCTTTAATAAAGGTCATCAAACGATACTTATTTCACTGCATTACGGGCCTAGGATTATAAAACAAAACCTCACGGTCAGTCTCTAGGCAAGGTGCGCATTGCTGTTAGACGCATTCTCTGCGTGTCGCATCCTATTTATGGCTTATTTTTTTATGTTTATAAAAAACAAGGAATTCGTTGTTAAATGTCAACCAACCCCATAAATTCTTAAAATACTTTCCAGTAATGCCAATTCGAAATGGTAGCGTCTGACGACGAGTTAAAATTATTCTTCGAAATTGGAGCGTTTCCAGTTGAGAAACCAGTCGTAAGTTGGGTTTTCGTTTTAATTTAGTCGTGAAGGCGCATGTACTGGCCTTTTGATTGATACAACGACCCGTAAATCAATGATTTACTATCAAACCGTAAACATTTTTAGTCTCATTCTGTAACGTAACACTAGGCTGATTGGTGGATACTTTATCCACGGGTTATCACCGTTAGCGGGGGAAATATAGCAATAATAGATAAAATCAGCAAATGGAAAGGCACAATTCTTTTGAGTTGTTGTACAATGTGCCGTAACGAAATACATAACGGCGCAGCATGAATACTCCATCTCAAAAAGCACAAGTTCAATTGGTTACTATTGATGAAGACCACGTTGGACAACGTATCGATAATTTTCTTCTGACAAAACTCAAGGGTGTACCTAAAAGTATGATCTACAGGATCGTGCGTAAAGGTGAAGTGCGAGTTAATAAAAAGCGTATTAAGCCTGAGTATAAATTAGCCGATGGTGACATTGTCCGTATTCCTCCTGTCAGAGTGTCTGAAAGTGATAGCAAACCAGGCCCTTCGGCTAAGCTGACTAAAGTGTCTCAGCTTGAAGAACGGATCCTTTTTGAAGATAAGTATCTCATTGTCCTCAACAAGCCATCAGGTATTGCTGTTCACGGTGGTAGTGGCGTTGAGTTTGGTGTGATTGAAGCGATGCGCTCTTTACGTACTCAGCAAAAGTTTCTAGAGTTGGTTCACCGCCTAGATAAAGAAACTTCTGGTGTGTTACTGATCGCTAAGAAACGAAGTGCTTTAAGACATCTTCATGATCAACTGAGATATAAGAAGATGCAAAAAGACTATGTAGCGCTTGTGAGAGGCGAGTGGCAGAGCCACGACAAAGTCATTAAAGCACCATTACTTAAGTTAACGCTTAAATCAGGTGAACGAATTGTTCGCGTGAATAAAGAGGGTAAAGAGTCTGAAACTCGCTTTAAGGTTTTGCAGCGTTATAGCGATTCAACGTTAGTGCAAGCCAGTCCTGTTACTGGGCGAACCCACCAGATCCGTGTTCATTGCCAGTTCGCAGGACACCCGATTGCATGCGATGAAAAGTACAGTGAACAAAAGTTTGATGACTCAATGCGGGCACAAGGCTTAAACAGGTTGTTCTTACATGCGGCTCAACTTAAGTTTACTCATCCAGAAACTGAAGAAGTGATGCAAGTTAAAGCCCCACTAGATCTAATACTCGAATCAACCTTAAAGAAGTTAAAGAAAGTATGAAGCCCTACGAATTAGTCATCTTTGATTGGGATGGAACCTTAATGGACTCCATCAGTAAAATTGTTACCTGCATGCAGCAGATGGCCATGTCGTTATCTATGGTTAGCCCGTCAGAGTTAGCGATACGAGATGTGATTGGTCTGTCTATGGATGAAGCGCTCAAAACGCTATATCCGATGATGCCTGTAGCAGATTTCGAACCCATGATTAATTCGTATAAAGAGCACTACTTAACACTTAATTCTACGCCGAGTCCGATGTTTGATGGCAGTGAACTGTTATTGAATGAGTTGAGCGCAAGGGATTATCGCCTTGCTGTCGCAACAGGAAAAGGCCGTAATGGGTTAAACCGTGTATTAAATGAAACAGGGTTGGCGCGCCACTTTGAATCAAGTCGCTGCGCCGATGAATCAAAGAGTAAGCCCAACCCTGATATGATCCACGAGTTACTAGAAGAGCTTAAGGTTAAGCCTGAGCGTGCTATTATGGTCGGCGATTCACTGCATGATCTTAATATGGCCAATAATGCCGGGGTTGATGCAATTGGCGTGAGTTATGGTGCACATAGTGAGTCAAAATTGCTGCTTGCCAAACCTAAAGCCATTATCCATAAGCCGATAGATTTACTCGGTGTACTGGCGTAATTTTATTTAGTCACTCTCTTATACTTAATGGTATTCCAATCTGAGTGAGAGGGGGCTTCAGTCTTACTCAAGCGATTCTGGTTAAGATAACGCTAGCTCAGATAATGCCGATTCAGATCAAGCCGGTTCAGATAACGCTAGCTCAGATAATGTTGACTAAGACGCACGACTAAACGGTGTTTAAAACATGCCAATAAGTGCTTTGCAATTTGCAATTGCTGCATTTGACCGTTAAACCCGAATCGCTCTGGTTTGTTTATGTTTAAACATCTCATTATCGGCACAGCTAATAAGCGAAGATAATTCAACCGAAGTATCATCGACTAGATGAAGCCCAATGCTGGCACTAATCTTGATTGGCGCTCCATTGATCGTAATATGGGTGCAGAGTGCTCGCTCAAGTTGCTTTCTGAGTCTATATAGTAAGCTTTGGTAGCCAAAAGGATGTTGTTTACATTCTAAGGTGGTGATTAGAAGAAACTCATCACCACCAATACGGGCCACAGCATCACCTTGTATGCTAGTTTCAGTCAAAATATTCGCGACCGCTTTTAACACCTGATCACCTATTTGGTGGCCATACTTATCATTAATTGACTTGAATTCATCAATATCTAAGTATGCAATCGCCAGTTTCCTCCCATTGCGTCGGCCTACCTCTATGAGTTTTTCAAAAAGTTGGAATAATGCGCGCCTGTTAGCTAAGCCGGTAAGGTAGTCGTGATTGGCCAGATATTCGACTTTGTTTTTTGCGTGCTCAAGCTCGGTAATATTGTGAGCTGACACTATGGAGCCTCTAATTTTTCCTGCCGAATTAAAGTAGGGGTTATGATGCACGTCGAGAAATAATGGGCTTTCAATATTGGGCGGGTGAACCCAAATTTGAGTTTTGATTTGCTCACCTTTATAGCATCGGTCCAGTAATGGTTTTATCTGATGTTCAAACGTTTCCAGGCCGTGAAGTTCTATAACGGATTTGCCAATGATCTGATCTTGGGGGAGGTTAAATAATGTCTCATAACCTTTGGAAACGACGCGGTAAATGTAATCAGTATCGACAAATGACATATATTGTTCAGACGAAGCTATCATCTGTTGACACTGCTCTAGTTTTTTGGTGACAAGATATCGATGGTATTCAACACCAATTCGTTGTGCCAGTAGCCTAAAAAAGGCCATGGATTTGCTGTTTTCAGTTTGGGGATGGGGATCTAACACGAAAATGTGACCGAGTACTTCACCCGCTTCACTTATTATTTTTTCTGCTTGGTAACTATTTGCCCCCAAGGTTTTGATGATATGAAAATCTGGAAACCGTTTTTGTAGATCACGACTAAAGGTAAAATGGAGTTTTTCTTTTTCTATATATACCCGTTCACAGGGGGAACCTTTTAGTTCAAATTCAAACCGAGGTAAACTTTTTTGTTGGTCACAAAATGCTATGACCTCACCGAAGCCTGCCCGCTTTGATGGACGAGCAAAGCCCGCCCAACGACAATGTGTCACAAGCGTTAAGGCGCCTAATGCACGAGTAAAGAAGCGCTCATCGGTACAAGGTGCTGCAAGTAAAGCTAGCGCTTCTTCAATGTTGGTCATAATCCTTGCTCAAAAGTTATGCCGTCTGTACTCTATAAAGCCTTAATTAACTGCCTGTTTGTTGTAGATTTCTATTGTTCTACGTAGATTAAATGACGACATCTATTCCAATTAGTAGCTAAATTTTAGTAGAGGTATTATTAATCTGCTTTATATTTTCAGCCCCCAATGGAGCTGTTGTTAGTATCGTGCGGGGAATTAAAGTACGTCCACACCCTGTAAATGAAGCAAGTCTATTAGTGAAATTAATGGTAATCCAATAAGTGTGTTTGGGTCCTTTCCTTCTAATCTCTCAAATAATGAGATCCCAAGCCCTTCACTTTTAAAGCTGCCTGCACAGTAGAAAGGTTGTTCCATATCGACATAACGACAGATCTGCTGATGATTCAGAGTCCGAAAGTGGACAATAAAGGGCTCAACGATCGCTTCCACATGCGAATTCTTACCATTATGTACAGCAAGGCCTGTATAGAAGGTAATTGCTTGCCCGCTAGCAGCTGTTAGTTGTTCAATCGCTTTTTCACGAGTTAATGGTTTACCAATAATTTGTCCATCGATCACGGCGACTTGATCTGAACCTATCACTATACTATTGGGATTGCGCTGTACACCTGCAGCGGCTTTGAGTTTTGCTAAGCGCAAAACTAAATCGGTTGGTGACTCATTATCTAACGCCGTTTCGTCAACTTCAGGAGAGCAACAGCTAAATTCCAATGCAAGTTTTTGCAGAAGTTGTTGGCGAAAAGGTGAGGTTGAAGCAAGAACAATTGAAGCTGACATAGACTTAAGCCTTGAAGTGTTTATCGCGATATTATGATAGGCGCGTTTGAATGGATGATTATACGAATTATTTTACTTGAATAAATACGTAAAGTGACACTGAAAATCACGATCATAGGGTGATGAATATTAGGTGTAGGTGGTAAGGGGGGAAACACATTCTTGTTCTTTGCGCTTAATGGTTTCGTTACGCTTTATAAGTTGATGTACCCACAAACAGTTGGCGGCATAGGCGAAAGTAGTCATCGCTATCATGTACCAAAGCACCCTCCCGTAAACCCTTGAGCATAAGAAAATTGAGAAGGGGTAGTATACTTACACTAAAATTTGAAGTTACGAGCGTTAAAGGTGGCATCTTACTCGCGCTAACGCTGTAGTATTATCAGCCCAGTGAGCATGATTATTGGTTTTGATGGCTAGATTATTAATAATATTACGTTATTCAGAGACTTGAATTTTATGTTTATCAATGCGGTTTATTGCCCCGTAATGAGAGAGAATAGAGGGAATCGGTTGCAGTTTATGGTCATCTTTATTAAGAGCGACACAAAAAAAGATTAACGCGATGGAATTACGAACACTTAAACGCATTTATAGATGAAATATAATGTCATGCTTGCTGTGTTTCTTGTACAATGCGGTTACCTAACAACTCACTTAGCTGAATCAAACGGCTGTTCATCACCTAGAATGTATAAGGGTGTTGACTTCTGTAAAAATTCACCTAAAATGCGCGCCTTATGCAAACAGTAAAGATACCGGTTTCAATTGATCCCGTTCGCGCTGCCAGTAGCCAACTTTCCTATGAAGGCTTGGTGCCTGGTAAGCAGTTAAAGCGATTAAATGAATTATGTGCCGGCGACTGTTCTGATGTGGCAGTGTCGCTTGAATGTGGCGTCGATATACAGGGGATAGTCTACCTTAACGGGAAGGCTGTGACGGAGCTCACTCTGGATTGTCAACGTTGTATGACACTATTTACCACTGAGGTTACGGTCGAGTTTAGTTTTGGTCTTTGTAAGACTGAAGCCGAAATCGATGAGCTCCCGGATGCGTATGAGCCTATTGAGTGCAATGAAATTGGCGAAATTCGTCTGCATCAATTGATCGAAGATGAATTGATAGTTGCTATGCCCTTGATTGCCATGCATGAGAATGAAGATTGTCATCTTGGTAAACAAGATATAGTAGTAGGCGAGATCGAACCCGCTCAAGAGGAGCGTCCAAATCCGTTTGCAGTGTTAGAAAAACTGAAGAGCAAGTAATCTAGGAGACAGGGCCAATGGCTGTACAACAGAATAAAAAATCTCGTTCTAAGCGCGGAATGCGTCGTTCACACGATTCTTTGGGCACAGCTCAATTATCAGTGGATGCAACGAGTGGTGAACTTCACCGTCGTCACAACGTGACTGCGGACGGTTTCTACCGTGGTCAAAAGGTTATCAACAAGTAATTTGTTGAGACCCTGATGACAAATCTGACGCTTGCGTTAGATGCGATGGGGGGCGACTTTGGTCCCCGCATCACAGTGCCTGCAACTTTGCAGGCACTTCGCTTAAACCCCCTCCTAAAAATCGTACTCGTTGGCGACAAGTCGCAAATAGACGAACATTTAGTGTCTGCCGAACCGGCAATAAAAAATCGCATCGAAATTAAACATACAACTGAAGTCGTTGCTATGTCAGATCGTCCTGTTCATGCCCTAAGAAACCGCAAACAAAGCTCAATGCGTTTAGCAATCGAGTTAGTACGTGACGGTAAGGCACAAGCGTGCCTGAGCGCTGGCAATACAGGAGCGTTAATGGCGATGTCAAAAGTCTTGCTTAAGACTTTGCCTGGTATCGACCGCCCAGCACTTGTTAGCTGTCTACCTGCGGTAAATAATACTCCCGTTTATTTACTAGACTTAGGTGCAAATGTATCGTGCGATTCTGAAACCTTATTTCAATTTGCGGTGATGGGCTCGGTGCTTAGTGAAACAGTTGATAAAACCGTCTCACCTAAAGTCGCGTTACTCAATGTGGGTATCGAAGAAATTAAAGGTAATGATCAAGTCCAACAGGCTGGTCAGTTGCTGCAACAAATTCCTCAAATAAACTATACCGGTTTTATTGAGGGCGATGAGATTTACTCTGGTAATGTAGACGTGATCGTTTGTGATGGTTTTGTAGGTAATATCACTTTGAAAACCTCAGAGGGTATTGCTCGTTTACTGGTCCATCAGCTTAAAAAAGCGCTAGGACAAGGTTTTTTTGTCCGACTTTTGGCTAAAATCATCGCTCCACGTATACGTTCTTTGTTAAATCAGATGAACCCCGACCACTATAATGGCGCAAGTCTGATAGGATTGCGCGGAATTGTAGTAAAAAGTCATGGGTGCGCAGATGAAGCTGCTTTTTTACAAGCAATTACTTTGGCAGTAACCGAAGCGCAACGTCGACTCCCGCAGATGATTGAAGATCGTCTGGAGTCGATTCTTTTAGACATTAATAGCTGATAAATTCCTTATGTATACAAAAATTCTTGGTACTGGTAGTTATCTACCGGTGCAGGTGCGTAGTAATCTCGATCTTGAAAAGATGGTTGAGACGACAGATCAATGGATCGTAGAGCGCACTGGTATTTCAGAACGTAGAATCGCCGCAGCGGACGAAACCGTTGCCACCATGGGATATAGAGCTGCATTAAAAGCCATTGAAATGGCGGGTATTGATGCAAGTGAAATTGACATGATTGTGTGCGGTACAACGAGTGCTAGTAATGCATTCCCAGCAGCAGCATGTGAAATACAAGCGATGTTAGGGATTCATACTATTCCTGCATTTGATATAGCGGCGGCCTGTTCAGGGTTTGTTTACGCTTTATCTATTGCCGATCAGTATGTGAAATCGGGCGCCGCGAAAAATGTCTTAGTGATTGGCGCTGATGTGCTTTCACGTCTTTGCGAGCCTGAAGACCGTTCGACCATTATTTTATTTGGTGATGGTGCCGGCGCTGCAGTGGTTGGGGCGTCAACAGAGCCGGGAATTATCTCTACTCATATTTTCGCCGACGGTCGTCATGGTGATTTACTGAAATGCTCAATCCCGCCACGCAAAGGTGAAACGTCTGAAGCGGTGGGTTATATGACCATGAAGGGCAACGATGTATTCAAAGTTGCTGTGACTCAGCTATCTCATGTTGTGACTGAAACATTGCGTCATAACAATATTGATAAATCAGAAATTGATTGGTTAGTTCCGCATCAAGCGAACTTTAGGATTATTAAAGCGACGGCAAAAAAACTTGATATGAGTTTAGATAAAGTCGTTTTAACACTGGCTAAACACGGTAATACGTCAGCAGCTTCGGTGCCTATCGCGCTAGATGAAGCGGTGAGAGACGGACGTATTCAACGTGGTCAAATGTTACTACTAGAAGCCTTCGGCGCAGGATTTGCCTGGGGAAGTGCTTTAGTTCGTTTTTAATAATCGTCTTAGAATGTGCAGATGTTGATTTAAAAAGGTGATAAATATGGAAAATACTGCTTTTGTATTCCCTGGGCAAGGTTCTCAAGCATTGGGTATGTTAGCTGAGCTAGCACAAGACAATGCCATCATTACAGAAACCTTTGCTCAAGCAAGCAGCACGCTTGGCTATGATTTATGGGCGCTTGTACAACAAGGTCCCGCTGAAACATTAAATGAAACGGACAAAACACAGCCTGCTTTATTAGCTGCCAGTGTCGCTATTTACCGTGCTTATTTAGCATCAGGGAAGGCTATGCCTTCAGTGATGGCTGGCCACAGTTTAGGCGAGTACTCAGCATTAGTATGTGCTGGAGTGATTGATTTTGAAGCGGCAATTAAGCTAGTAGAACTTCGTGGTCAGCTAATGCAGCAAGCGGTACCAGCTGGTACCGGTGCAATGTTCGCCATTATTGGTTTAGATAATGACGCTATTGCTAAAGCGTGTGAAGAAGCAGCACAAGGCGATATCGTGAGTCCTGTTAATTACAACAGTCCAGGTCAAGTGGTCATTGCAGGTGAGAAAGCCGCTGTTGAGCGCGCTGCTGCACTATGCAAAGCTAACGGCGCAAAAATGGCTGTTGCACTCCCTGTAAGCGTGCCTTCGCATTGCCAATTAATGAAACCAGCAGCAGAACAATTAGCCGCTGCATTAGAATCGATTGAGTTCAGCGAACCTTCAGTGAAAGTGATCAACAATGTTGATGTTGCCAGTCCAACGTCAGCGGCAGAGATTAAAGATGCCTTAGTTCGTCAACTTTATTGTCCCGTTCGTTGGTCTGAAACTGTAGAGCTAATGGCATCAAAGGGTGTGACTAATTTGTTTGAAATGGGACCTGGTAAAGTACTAACAGGCCTAACAAAACGTATTAATCGTTCGCTTTCAGCACAAGCTGTAAACGATGTTGCATCACTAACGGCGTTGACCGAATAAGGAAATCTGATGAGTATAAGTTTTGACCTGACGGGTAAAGTTGCCCTAGTCACTGGCGCTAGCCGAGGAATTGGCCGTGCAGTAGCAGAAACATTAGTTTCAGCAGGTGCGGTGGTTATCGGTACCGCAACCAGCGAGCGTGGCGCAGAAGCGATTCAAGCTTATTTAGGCGATAAAGGCCATGGTCTTGTTTTAAACGTAACAGATGCTGACTCTGTAAAAAGTTTGTTTGAAACGATTAAAGAAAAAGCAGGCGATGTTGACATTCTTGTTAACAATGCCGGTATCACGCGTGACAATTTGTTAATGCGAATGAAAGATGACGAATGGCAAGATATCATTGATACTAACCTCACATCAATCTTCCGCACTTCAAAAGCGGTCATGAGACCTATGATGAAAAAGCGTCACGGACGCATCATCAATATTGGCTCTGTGGTAGGTACCATGGGCAATGCAGGGCAGACTAACTACTCTGCTGCTAAAGCTGGTTTGATTGGATTTACAAAATCTCTTGCAAGAGAGGTTGCATCTCGTCAAATTACAGTTAATGCTATTGCACCTGGATTTATCCAGACAGATATGACAGATGAGCTGACGGAAGACCAGCAACAAGCTATTATGTCTCAGGTGCCAATGGAAAGACTTGGTCAGGCGCAGGAAATTGCTAACGCAGTCCTCTTTTTAGCGTCAGACTCTGCTGCTTACATCACAGGGGAAACTCTCCATGTGAATGGCGGTATGTACATGGTTTAAAGGGAACGGCAGACAGCTATCGCCTCATGGGGTGATCTGCATCAACTGTGGGCCTGATTGTGGTTAGACCACGAAAGTTAAGCTTGCAATGTCTGCCAAATTCAATAAACTACTCGCAATCTTGCGCAAGTGCGTAATTTGAATAGGAAAGAAAACTAATGAGCAACATCGAAGAACGTGTAAAGAAAATCATCATCGAGCAACTAGGTGTAAAAGAAGAAGACGTTAAATCAGCAGCATCTTTCGTTGACGATTTGGGTGCGGATTCTCTAGACACTGTTGAGTTGGTTATGGCTCTGGAAGAAGAGTTTGACACCGAGATCCCAGATGAAGAAGCTGAAAAGATCACTACTGTTCAAGCAGCGATCGATTACGTTTCTAAGAATCAGTAATCTAGAATTCTTGAAAACAGGCGGCATTTTTGCCGCCTGTTTTTGTTTGTAAAAGCCGCTGGTTGACATAACGTTTTAATCTTCGCTTTCTCAATACTTGTTGACCTAAAATAAGTATTATCCCAACCAGAACTGGCACATACCCGTTGAAACCGTGTTTTCAAGACAAGGGTATAGGCATTGGTAGTTCAATCTCTTTGCAGCTATCATCATTATTCATTTTTAAAGTAAAAAGGTGACCGCGTGTCTAAACGTCGAGTAGTCATAACGGGCTTAGGCTTAGTCAGCCCAGTGGGAAATACAGTAGATTCTTCTTGGAAAGCATTGGTTTCTGGAAAGAGTGGTATCGCGCCGATAACTAAATTTGATGCTAGTGAGTTCACGACTCGAATTAGCGGTTCTGTAAAAGACTTTGATGTCGAACAGTACATGTCTCGTAAAGACGCGCGTAAGATGGACTTGTTTATTCAGTATGGTATGGCTGCAGGCATTCAAGCTGTCGAAGACTCAGGTCTTGAGATGGATAAACTTGATCCATCACGAGTCGGTACGGCTATTGGTGCGGGTATGGGCGGCATGCCGCTTATTGAGCAAAACCATGCAGCGCTGCTAAAGGGCGGCCCACGAAAAGTTTCACCTTTCTTCGTTCCAAGCACGATCATCAACATGATTGCTGGCCATCTTTCGATTAAATACGGCATGACGGGCCCGAACTTTGCTGTGACTACGGCTTGTACTACAGGTGTGCACAACATCGGTTTTGCTGCGCGTACTATTGCTTATGGCGATGCTGATGTAATGGTTGCTGGCGGCGCTGAAGACGTAACTTGTCCATTAGCGGTTGCAGGTTTTGGCTCAGCTAAGGCACTTTCTACCCGTAATGACAATCCTGAAGCGGCAAGCCGCCCTTGGGATAAAGACCGCGATGGTTTTGTTATTGGTGATGGTGCTGGAGTCATGGTTGTTGAAGAGTACGAGCACGCTAAAGCCCGTGGAGCAACGATTTATGCCGAACTTGTAGGTTTTGGTATGAGTGGCGATGCTTTCCATATGACATCGCCACCAAGTGATGGTGCAGGCGCAGCTGCGGCAATGGTTAATGCAATTAACGATGCCAAAATTGCAAATGAGTCGATTGGTTACATTAACGCACACGGCACCTCAACACCTGCTGGCGATAAAGCAGAAGCCGCAGCGGTTAAGTCGGTATTTGGTGCTCACGCTTATGATCTGTTGGTGAGCTCGACCAAATCCATGACTGGCCATCTGCTTGGCGCTGCGGGTTCTGTTGAAGCCATTATCACCATATTGGCGTTGAAAGATCAGGTTGTTCCTCCAACACTCAACCTTGATAACCCTGATGAAGGTTGTGATTTAGATTTCGTTGCTCATACCGCGAGAGATTATAAGTTTGAATATGGACTATGTAACTCATTTGGTTTTGGTGGCACAAACGGTTCATTACTTTTCAAAAAAGTATAGTCGGCTGATTTAATATAAAAAAAGCGCCTTATGGCGCTTTTTTTATATGTGGAGTTATTAATGGGATCCGGTAATGATTTAATAATTAATGCAGAGTTATACCAATCTGTATAAGAAGTTGATCTACTCAGAACGTTTTTTGGCAAACTAATTCAAGGCGAATAACTGAAAGAATGGTTGCTCCCTTATGAAGTTGTTCAAGGCAGAAGTAGGTAGCCAAAACGCTCCAGAATGGTGAGTTTTAGCGGCTCTGATACTGTGACTCTTATGGAACAAGAGGGAGCTTAAACTTAGAATGACTATGCGCTTCACTCGTTGCAAACCACATGGTCTTATATGTTCCCGACATACATAAGACATTTCCTCCATCCCTGGAGGTCAGATGTGGTGAATGTCATTAATGCACGACTATATGGATATAGGAGGTAGAGTAACGCAGGAGCAGTTATCGAGGAGCATTTAATGACCTTGTCTCAGTGCCGCTATACTCTCGCTGAGCGACCAAATCTTTATACTGATTGGTATTAACAGCCAAAATACTCTTATTTTTTCTTTCATTTTAGCTTTAGGGGTTCAAAAATTTGCGTTGTTTCACATTATTAAAGGTAAATATTAAACCATCATGTTGGCCAGATTAACCTTGGTTAATGTGCAGGGAAGACGCTAGAATTTCAGTGCCATTAGGAAGATACTGCAAATAGCTGCTCAGACTATGAGCCTTGCATAATTTATCTAAGGGACACGAAAGTGCTTAATCCAATAGTTATTCCTATCATGCCACTGCTAGGCATTATTACCGCCAATATTAATGAGCTTATTCGTGGTGAATCAGTAGCCCGCTTCCCTAAATTGCAGTTGGGTGTAAAGACATTTAACCTAGCGGTTGCGGCTTTCACCGTGGTGTGGTTTGCCTTGCTGGTAACGGCTATTGATGTAAGTAACGCAAACAGTGTACTTGCAGGCATTGAAGTGATGGGGCTATTTTTAGCTGGTATTGGTATTTATACCCTGTCCAATGGTGGTAAGTATTTTAGTGAGAAAACACAGTTATGGGTTTATCGCTTGGCTTTACCTACAGTGTTAGCGGGTTGCTTTTTCGTCGGTCAGTTTGGGTAAACAGTGCTGCTAGGCTGAATTTGGCGTAAGATACTCAATAGTCAGTAAATGTATTGAGGTCCTATATGGCGGGTTTAGAAAGACAGTTAACATTAAGGTTCCTAGCGGAGCCTGCTGATGTTAACTTTGGCGGTAAAGTTCACGGCGGCGCGGTAATGAAGTGGATTGACCTTGCTGGCTATGCTTGTGCGGCAGGCTGGAGTGGTAAATACTGCATTACGGCTTATGCAGGTGGTATTCGATTTGTTAAACCGATTCACGTGGGTAATATCGTCGAAGTAACCGCGAAGGTGATTTACACTGGCAGAACCTCCATGCACTTAGGGGTTGATGTTAAAGCTGGCGATCCTAAGTTTCCCGAGCGCCACTTAACAACCCATTGTGTGTTAGTTATGGTTGCAGTTGATGATGACGGACAACCAACCGCAGTCCCTGATTGGCAGCCAGTACTTGCTGCTGATATTGAGCTTCGAGAATCAGCCATTCGACTCATGGATATGCGTAAGAAGATTGGAGCTGAAATGCAAGCGCATGTGGATCTGCAACCTTCACTGCAGTGAGCCACGCACTATCTGCTTATTTAGTTGACTAAAGCTAGCCTAAGGGCTGGCTTTTTTATTGTCTGTTTAACGCTGTTTTATTTTATTATTAGCTATTAGAATGGGTAAAAATATTATAAACCTCCCTCTACAATAGGACGTAAAATGGCTAAAGTCGGATTCATTGGTTTAGGTGTTATGGGTTACCCCATGGCGGGGCACTTAGCAAAACACGGTCACCAAGTTACAGTTTACAACCGTACAGAGGCTAAAGCGCAGGCATGGGCAAAAGAGTTTGCTGGCGAGTATCAAACTAGCCCAAGAGCTGCAGCGCAAGGACAAGAGATTGTTTTTGTTTGTGTGGGTAATGATGATGACCTACGCCAAGTCACCTTAGGTGACAACGGGGCATTAGCCGGGATGATCGCTGGCAGTATCTTGGTGGATCACACTACAGCTTCAGCCGATGTCGCACGTGAAATTGCTGTCGCAGCCAAAGCACACAATATTGGTTTTATGGATGCTCCAGTGTCAGGTGGACAAGCGGGGGCTGAGAATGGTGTGTTGACTGTAATGGCTGGAGGCGAACAAGTCACATTTGATACGGCTAAGCCAGTTATTGACGCCTACGCTCGTTGTGCTGAGCTGCTTGGAGATGTGGGAGCGGGTCAATTAACTAAAATGGTCAATCAGATCTGTATTGCCGGTGTTGTGCAAGGCCTTGCTGAAGGATTACATTTTGCCCGTAGCGCAGGCCTGGATGGCGAGAAAGTGGTCGAGGTGATAAGCCATGGGGCGGCGCAGTCTTGGCAGATGGAAAACCGCTACCAGACTATGTGGAAGGGGGATTATGATTTCGGCTTTGCAGTGGATTGGATGCGAAAAGACTTAGGCATAGCGCTAGAAGAGGCGCGCCGAAATGGCTCTCATCTGCCACTCACCGCTTTAGTTGATCAGTTTTATTCTGAACTGCAGGGGATCGGTGGCAAGCGTTGGGATACATCGAGCTTAATGGCCAAGCTAGAGAAGAACCGCGGCTAATGGCTTTAACGTAGCAAATAGCAATTAAAAGTTACCCATAAAAAAGGACCATGAGAATGGTCCTTTTTAGTCGCAGAGGCTAATGAAGTTACTCTGGTTCTACAACGATATGTTCAAGTTCAACAGCGGCAACATTATGTAGGGCGTCCATTGCTGCACCTACCAATGAAATTGTACCTTTAGAAGACTCAATCAATACGGCGCGATTGATCTCGCTGAAATCGCGGTTATGACGTGCCATAGTTGACAAGGCCATCTGCATTGGCTGCATTGACGGATTAAATGCAGCGTTCTCAGCATAACGGCCACAATAGGTCGCACCATCTTTAGTTTCTAATACCACCGCGGCATAATTTTGGGTGTACGGCGCATAACTTAGGCCAGCATGATCGAGACCTTCAATAATCATAGGATCAGTGGAATCTAACGTCAGGGTATGCTGCTGCTTAGTTAGCAAGGGCTCGGTAACGTTTAAGTCACTTGGCCCGAACGCATAAGGTAAGTAGTGCGTTAACGGCTCAACTTTCTGAGCGGGTAGATGGATCTTTACCTTGCTACCTTCAACCAACTCATTGATAAATTGACGACAATGTCCACAAGGTGATGCGTTGACTATGATGTCTTCAATAATGGTCTCACCGCTTAACCAAGCATGACTAATCGCGCTTTGTTCGGCATGAACAGAGTGAAAAAGCGCTTCACTGGGGAGCTCAATATTCGCGCCCATATAGATATCGCCGCTTTTGCCTTTGGCGATAGCACCAACGTAAAACTCACTAATCGGTGGTCTAGCTAAAGCCGCAGCAATAGGCAGCAACGCTAATAGTAATTCGTTAAGCTCCATGTTGCTTTTAGCTTGGAGCTCGCTTAGTTGCTGTGCATCGATATGGCCAGCAAAATCTTTATCGAGTAACGGCACAATTGCCGTTGCTAATGACTCAGGTAACTTAGCTATGCTTTTTAAGAAGCGGTCTTGCATACGCTATTTCCTTTTTGTTAACGCTAATGAAATATCATTCTAGTAAGCTTGTTACATACAGAATGAGATGAAGGTCGCATTTATTGGCTATAAAATTTATAAGCTTCTAAGATAATGACACAAAGCTGCTAATAATTTTTGTTTGGATTCATCTTGCTCGGTTTCTTCGAGTAAGTTTTCTAGACGAATGATGTAATCAGGATCATTGAGTCTAGTTTGGCAGAATTCGCGCCAGCGGTACTGCTCTGAGTCACTTAAGGTTTCAGGGTAGTTACGTGCTCGGTATCTAAACAACATTTCGCCTAGGCGTTCGTCGTCAAAATCAAGCTCTATCGCCGCAAGGTTGCTTGCTTGTGTGTTGCGGATGATTTCAATCTTGGCTTTGTCAGCAGAGCTGAAAAAACCACCGCTATATAAAGCTTGGTCGGTGTCTACGGCTCTGTCTTCGTGCTCAACATCAAATACTGCAACCAGCTTTTCTCTCAGCTCAGGGTGTAGCTTCAATTTTTTGTATTGCTGACGAGCAAATGCTTTATCAAAATCGAGTCTGGCAGCATTCTCGTCAGTTAACGTATTGGCAGCAGCAATAAAGGGACTCTTGTTGATATGGATTTGCTTTAACCCAATCGGTAACTCATCGGGTGCTAAGTCACTGCGACGGGTATACATGCGCTCACGAATTTCATCGACGCTTAATTCAAGTAACGGCGAGATATCCATCGCCAAATTAACGCAAATTACCGCATTTTTATTAGTAGAGTGATAGGCCACAGGTGCAATGATGGTGGTACAACCATTCAGTGCACTGATTTTAGAGCTAACATGCACAAGTGGCTTCATTTCAAGCACGTCAATTAACTTTGATACTGCTTGTTTTTGTCTCAGGCTAAAGTAATAGTCAAATAGCTTAGGTTGCACAGATTTAATCAATTTAGCCATATCGATAGTCGCATAAACATCTGACATCGCATCATGGGCTTTTTCATGGCTTAAACCATTGGCGACGGTAAGCTGCTCAAGTTTAAAACTTGGTGAGCCATCTTCTTTTTCCGGCCAATTTATGCCTTCAGGTCTAAAAGCGTAGCAGGCACGAACAAGATCGATAATATCCCAACGACTATTGCCGTTTTGCCATTCGCGAGCATAAGGGTCGATAAAATTACGATAAAAACCGTAGCGCGATACTTCATCATCAAACCGTAATGAGTTATAACCCACAACACAGGTCTTAGGCTGACTAAATAAGCCGTTAATTTTGTCCATAAACTCAGCTTCAGGCATACCTTTAAGGTTTGCTAGCTGAGGAGTAATACCCGTGATGAGTATTGCTTCTGGTGACGGTAGATAATCGTTAGCGACCTTACAATAAAAGGTTTCAGGCTCACCGATAATATTAAGATCCATATCTGTGCGCACGCCAGCAAACTGAGAAGGCCGGTCTTTCGCTGGGTTAGCACCAAAAGTCTCGTAATCGTGCCAGAAGAGGGTAGGTTGGTTATTTGCAGACATAAATTTAGTGGCTATCACAAACAATAATTGTGGTTATCATAGCACTGCCACACTTTAAATGTCTTCGTTTGCGGAGTCTAATGTACCTTATTAGCTTGAGTTTAAGCCTATTTGCTGACTGGATCGAAAAAGATAAGCGCAGTAGAATAGCGCTCCGTTTTTAGGGGGGCAAGTTTAAAGCTCTTTTGACTCTGTCATACCCATTGAGCCCTAATGAAAGTTTTAATGTGGATCCTAATGTGAGTATTAGTACAAACTACTCATTTTCGATCGGTTTACTTGAACACGTCGGATTGCTTCGATGCATTCCTGAGATACTAAGGACATGCTTTGGCTCTCATTCGTGGGCTGATAGTGGGCAACTACAATCGGGGCCATGCCAAGTCGCTCTGCTTAACACTCATTTTGTGCGTGCTTTAGGGGGGGCTAGATAGAGACTGCTTCTTGACGCCGGGTGATCTTCGGTACTTTATACTAACTTGTTTTGGCCATTAGCCATTGAATTGGGCTCTACTTAGTGATGACGCTTTATCTTGCATCTTTATTAACAACTTGTTCAGACAAAACCTTATAGATTTCGCTGGCCTCAGCATTGAGGCCCCCCTTTTTTGGAGATTGATAAATGATTTACCGCTGCCCGTTATGTGAACAGGCTTTATCTAAAGATGATAAAACTTGGTATTGCGCCGCAAACCATAGGTTTGACTGCGCCAAAGAAGGTTATGTAAATCTGCTACCAGTGCAAAAGAAAAAGTCCAATGACCCTGGTGACAATAAAGAGATGATGTTTGCCAGACGTGAATTTCTGAACAAGGGGTATTATCAAGTTCTGAGCGATAAAGTGAACCTGCTCGCTAATGAATACTTAGAAGATGCACGTTTCGGTTTAGATATAGGTTGCGGCGAAGGCTACTACTCCAATCGTTTGGTAGAAAGCTTGCCGAGTGATTTCAGCCTTTATGGTGTCGATATCAGTAAATCAGCGCTTAAGTATGCCGCTAAGCGTTACCCCAATATTTCATTTAGTGTGGCAAGTGCATTTGATATGCCATTTCCTGATGATAGCTTTGACTTTATGCTACGTATTTACGCTCCATCATTGGATGTAGAGCTTAAACGAGTGATTAAATCTGGAGGTATCTTAATTACTGTTTGTGCTGGGCCTAGACACCATTTCGCACTTAAAGAGCTTATATACGATAATCCGAAAGAGCACACCGAGGAATCTTCTCAGATAGAAGGCTTCGAGTTAATCCATCAAGAGAGAATAGAGCAAGTACTAACGCTCGAGGATGCTGCCGATATTGGTCACTTTTTAAAAATGACACCTTATAACTGGAAGTTAACAGAAGAGCAAAAATTAGCGTTAGCTAAATCAGGCTTAAGTTGTGAGCTAGACTTTAAGGTTGAAGTCTTTAGAGCCTTGTAAATCAAAGGGTGTAGCTTGTTGCCTGTTTTTTAAACGGTTATTGGGGGTGGGATTCTAATTTGTTGGATGTGATTTTTTGATACATTTAGCAAGCTATAGAAATATAAGTAAAAACACCTTAAATAACGATGCGAATGAGTGTTGACATATGATGAGAATGGTTTATAGTGGTTGCAGCTTGAAGGTTAGGCTTATTTTTATGTGTTCAATACGACATGTTCGTCCTGTTAACATTAAGTAAACCGGCATTTTCCAGCTCTACTGCCGTTAAGGCTTTAATTTATATTTACAGGATTCAATATTATGTCTCAAGTTACTGGCGTTGTTAAGTGGTTCAACTCTGATAAAGGTTTCGGATTTATCGAGCAAGAGTCTGGTCCAGACGTATTCGTACACTTCCGCGCTATCAACTCTGACGGTTTCAAAACTCTTGACGAAGGTCAAAAAGTTCAGTTTACTGTTACTCAAGGTCAAAAAGGCCCACAAGCTGAGAACGTAACTGTAGTTTAAGTTACCAGCTTGATTAGCACTAGCTAATCACACAGAATTTTGAAGAGCCGTGGTTTACCACGGCTCTTTTTTCGTTTACGACTTTTGAAAATAAAATACTAAATATAAGCGTGATATAAGCCTCTCGTAGTTAACTTCTTGTTAGTAGCAAGCTATTCGCCTGTTCGTTAGTATCCAGCTCTGTGCTTCCCGTTTCTATCTAAACTTGTTAGCTTTGACATTATGCATTTATCCTAATCAGCAATCAGCAATCAGCAATCAGCAATCAGCAATCAGCAATCAGCAATCAGCAATCAGCAATCAGCAATCAGCAATCAGC